>JBOFCH010000420.1:0-2736 GCA_051645985.1 Plesiomonas sp.
GCTCATTCCCACAAACTGCCGATATTCGTGCGTTACGTCGTGACTACAAAAAAGGCAGTTTGTCGTCCGAGGCATATCGTGATGGGCTAGAGGCTGAGATTGCCCGTGCTATTAGCGAGCAAGAAGCGCTGGGGCTGGATGTGCTGGTGCATGGCGAGGCTGAACGCAATGACATGGTGGAGTATTTTGGTGAACTGTTGGAGGGTTTTGCCTTTACTCGTAACGGTTGGGTACAAAGTTATGGCTCACGCTGCGTGAAGCCACCGATTGTGGTGGGAGACATTTCCCGTCCTGCACCGATGACCGTGGCGTGGAGTGAGTATGCGCAGTCACTTACGGATAAACCGGTGAAAGGCATGCTGACTGGGCCGGTGACGATCCTGTGCTGGTCATTTCCACGTGAAGATGTGGATCGGAAAACTATCGCCTTACAACTGGCACTGGCGCTGCGTGATGAGGTGGCCGATTTGGAGCAGGCTGGTATTGGGATCATCCAGATTGATGAACCGGCGCTGCGCGAAGGATTGCCATTGCGAGATGCCGAGCGGGCAGAGTACCTGACATGGGCCGTCGATGCGTTTCGTATAACTGCCGGTTGTGCGGCTGATGATACACAAATCCATACTCACATGTGTTATTGCGAGTTTAACGATGTGATGGACTCGATTGCGGCACTGGATGCAGACGTTATAACCATTGAAACCTCGCGCTCAGACATGGATCTGTTGGATGCCTTTGAGCATTTTGCCTATCCGAATGAGATAGGGCCGGGCGTATACGATATCCATTCACCGAATATTCCACCGGTAGATTGGATACAGGATCTGTTACGTAAGGCGGCAGAAAAGATCCCCCCAGCTCGGTTGTGGGTGAACCCGGATTGTGGCCTGAAAACCCGTGGCTGGGAGGAGACTCGTCTGGCATTGGCGAACATGGTACAGGCTGCGCGTGAACTACGGGCTGAATATCAGCGGTAATTGAGCTGGGCCTTGGCTTAAGTTATCGGTAATTGCGGTTGATGAGGAATTGAACAGCCAAGATAGGCGATAGTTTTTCAGTGAATTTGCCCGGAGATCCCCGTGTGGGTGATGTCCGGGCATTTTACGTTTGAGTAGCCAGTCACTTTAGTGTCGCCACCACAGCGAACCAACAACCATCAGCACGCAGAGGATAGTTTCGGCATGGCTGCCGGTGCGAAAATTCAGCAAGGGCAGTCGAAAACGCTGACGAACAGGCCAGAACAATGGGATCCCCGCCGGAGTCAGGGCATCGCCCAACAGATGGCTCAGGTAACCGACAATAAACGCATCTACCATACCAACGGGAATCGGAACGCTGGCGGGCAGTTTGTACAGCAGGCACCACAGTGCCAGGGCAACCGCCAGTAGGCTATGGGTAAAGCCTCGATGGCCGAAGATCTTGGCTATAGGTACCGAAATCCAACGCAGATGTTGGCCAAGAAATGAGCGTGGGTGGTCGATATCCGGCAATAGAGCACCAATCAAGGTGACGGGAATGGCATGCCACCAGTCCAATTGCACCAGTTCGGGGGTGATCCCAGCTTTTTTTGCTAGGACAATACAAGCAACAGAAAACAGCAGATGCCCTTGAGCCGTCATGATGATAACAACAGTATGCAGAAAAATGACTGGATATATTATCAGTGGTTTTGCAGATGTATAGATGCCAGATGTGCGGTGGGTGAAAAATATGTGCAACAGATGGAAAAGTGACCGGCTGCAAGCAGCCGGTCATCGTTCGGTATGTGATCCACGGAGCTAATATCAGCGTTTGAGGACGCTGACCATGTAGCGCCCATCATCGTGCGGGTGACAGCCGTGAATATCGGTTTCGAAGCCCGGATAGTGACGTCCGATCTCCACCAGCATTTTCAGGAACTCCAACACCGGTTTACTCTCTTCGGTCACCATTTCCCCCGGCATAATCAATGGTACGCCCGGAGGGTAGGGCAGGATCATGTTGGCGTTGATTTTACCAACCATGTCTTCCAAAGCTACTTCTTCGGTATTGCCTTGCAGCACTTCTTGGAAAGCTTGATACGGCGGGATCACCATCTGAGGCAGCACTTCAAAAGCGTGGAACATGATGTTTGGCAGATCATGTTTGATGGTCAGTTTATGAATGCCCTGCGCCAACTCTTGGATCCGCATATCTTTATAGAAGTGCGGAGCGTCAGCAAACAGTGAAGGCAACATGGTCTGCACTTTCAGGTTCAGATCGTAACCGCGTTTAAAGTCAGTTAGGCCGCGCAGTAATTGCATCGCTTTGGGTTTGTCGATACCGATACTGAACAAGAACAGCATGTTATACGGGCCGGTTTTTTCTACGATGATCCCTTGCTCATCAAGGAACTTCGAGACCAGTGCCGCTGGAATGCCGGTCGGCTCCAGATTGCCGTCTTTGCCCAGCCCCGGCGTCAGGATAGTGACTTTGATTGGGTCAAGATATATGTGATCGGCGTCAATATCTTTAAAGCCGTGCCATTTGTCGTTCGGATTTAAGTTCCAACATTCGGCATCTTGAATTTCGTCCGGTTGCCAGACATCAAAGAACCAAGAGTCAGATTCGGCCCGCAGCTTCTTGATCTCTTTACGAAAACGCACGGAACGCTGTACTGACGCATCAATCAGCTGACGGCCGGTATTCCCTTTCATCATTGCGGCGGCGGTTTCGGCGGAAGCGACGATCGCATACAGCGGTGAGGTTGAGGTGTGC
>JBOFCH010000421.1:0-3151 GCA_051645985.1 Plesiomonas sp.
GTACCCGGATGTGTGCCGACAGCGCGATCCGGCTAATTCTCAATCAGGGTGTTACTTACCAAATTAGCGTCAATACCCTGCAACAACAGACGCCAGCTCAACTTCGTCTAAGCAAAGAAAGCTGCCAGTAAACTCTCAACTTAGCAAGATCACCCGAACATCCCCGGAGATCTGGCGATAATATCAAGATCTCCGGAAAACATTGGCAATAACAGGGCGCATCAGTTCAGAAAGCGTCCGCATTGATGGTAACGCGGTAATCCCCGCTGCACCACGTAATACACCAGTGAAGCATGGTATTGCAGATGACTTTCACGGCGTAAATGGTAAATGTGTCGATAACGACGGGCATGAATATCATTTTTACGCTGATGCAGTCGCACCCGGCGCAGTAAACGCCAACGGACGGTTGCAGTTCGAGACTTTCGCATTATGTGATACTACCTGATTAATCACTCGGTTATTTCATCATCCGCGGCGGCGGGAACCCGTACCGCTGGCCACGGTAAGATCCATGGTTGCGCCCACTGTGCCAGCTGTTGTATTACACCCGCCAGAGCAAAACAGCGCCCACTCTGTGGCAACGCATGGATCTGATACTCCGTTCCCTGATAGACAAAACGCAATTGCCAAGCATGCAGATAACCGCGATCGGCCACCTCGCCCTGCCCATATGCCGATGTGCCATATAATGGATCGCCCAGAATAGCCGCCCCCTCACTCTTGAGTGCGACCCGGATCTGGTGAGTTTTGCCCGTTGCCGGACGCAGTAAGAAAAGACGTAGGCCGGCACCTGTCCCAGCACTAAAATACTGGGTGACCGCCGGGTTATGCTGTGAGGTCAGTAACTTCCACGTACCTCGCCGTGAGCGCACCATATCGCCACTGATCTTTCCTTGCTTACGACGCGGTTGCTTATCTGAAAGCGCAATGTAAAATTTTTCAACATTTCGTTGTGCAAAAAGACTGCATAATTCAGCCGCTGCCCCGGCATTCAATGCTAAGATAAGAAGACCCGATGTCATTTTATCCAATCGGTGCACCAGCCAGACTTGAGGAACACCAAGCTGCTTTGCTACCTGAGTGGTTAATCCGTGCAGATTGTCATCACGGTGTACACTGATCCCGGCAGGCTTATTAATAACGACAAAATCCGGATGCTGAAAAACGATAGGAAACATGAATACCTCACAACTGGGGCCGAAAGTATACCTCTGTCGTTTCCGGATCAACATGCAGAATTAACAATTTCACATAGTTTACCGCGGGTGGTGAATTCCACTACCGACTGAAAGTCCTTAAACTACAACAGTGAAAGATAATAAAGATGGCCAGGATGACGTATATTTCTGACATAGCTCATATCGTGGATTGGATCCTTATTTTTAGCTACTGGCTAGTGGTTGCTGCGGTCACTTTTCGTGTGTTAATGAAACGCCGCACGGTGGCTGTCTCCATGGCTTGGCTGCTGGTTATCTATATTGTTCCTTTAGTCGGGATCATTGCTTACCTGTTATTCGGTGAGTTGTATCTTGGCTCACGCCGAGCAGCCCGCTCTCAGGCTATGTGGAAACCCTTTTCTGATTGGTTCAATTCCCTGAGTCAGTGCGACCAGCTAGTGAATATGAAATCCAGTCACACCGCGACACCGCTGTTTAATTTATGTCGGCGTCGGTTAAAAACGCCCTGTATCAACGGTAACCAACTGCACTTATTCACCACGACAGATGAAATTCTCAGTGCAATCGTACGTGACATTCATCTGGCACAGCACCAGATCTCCATGGTGTTTTATATCTGGAATAATGGTGGGCTGGTCGAGCATGTCGCCAACGCGCTCATTGAGGCGGCCAAACGGGGCGTTAAATGTCGGGTTATGCTGGATTCGGTCGGCAGTTTGGGCTTTTTTCGCAGCCGTTACCCAGAATTATTCCGCCATGCCCAGATAGATTTGATCGAGGCGCTGCATGTAAACCCACTACGGGTGTTCCTACGCCGAATGGATCTGCGCCAGCACCGTAAAATAGTTATCATTGATAACGCCATTGCCTATACCGGCAGCATGAATATGGTCGATCCGCGCTATTTCAAACAGGATGCAGGGGTCGGCCAGTGGGTAGACATGATGGTGCGTATCGAAGGCCCAGCCGCATCTGCGCTGAACTGTATTTTTGCTTGGGATTGGGAAGTGGAAACCGGTGAGCGCCATCTGCCTTCCCTACCTAGTTGTCCGATCCTGCCAGTTACTCAGGAAAATGCCCATGCGGTACAGGTCTTAGCCTCTGGCCCAGGATTCCCGAAAGACTTGCTGCCACAGGCTCTTTCTACGGCTATCTTTTCTGCTCGCAAGCGTATCGTGATGACGACCCCCTACTTTATTCCTGACGACAGTCTGATGCTGGCACTTTGCTCCACCGCATCACGCGGCGTTCAGATTGATATCGTCATCCCGAAACACAATGATTCACTGATGGTCGGTTGGGCTAGCCGGGCATTTTTTGATGAACTGCTGGCTGCCGGCGTACGTATTCACCAGTTTGAGGGGGGGTTACTGCATGCAAAAAGTCTACTCATTGACGATCATTTAAGTCTAGTCGGTACGGTCAATCTGGATATCCGCAGTATGTGGCTCAATTTTGAGGTCACCATTGCCATCGATGACACCAGCTTTGGTGAAAAACTCGGTCTGGTGCAAGATGACTATATTGCCCGTGCTACACAGCTCAATATCACGCAATGGCTGCAACGACCATTACGCCATCGGATTGCAGAGAAATTTTTCTACTTCTTTACCCCTCTGTTGTAGGTTACTGATAGTTGTGGATAGCTATAAATAGCGCACTGCTGGCTTGGCGGCATGTCGTTTCTTCGCCGTCAACCGCAGGCCAGCCTCGACCGAGTACCTCTCATGACGATCATCTAATTTATCGCCGTATTTTACCCCTCGATTTAAAAGCAAATAACTATTATTATCATTTAACCGATTGGCGCTGAATGAGACTCTCAATATGAAATATTTACTGATAATACTGGCTATCGTCGTTGCCATTATCAGCGCTCTGTACTGGAGCTGGCCTGTTACACTGGCAGTGGTTTTTCTGGCGCTGCTGTTGGGTTATAACCTGCGTAAACGCAGTAAATCTGATTGTGG
>JBOFCH010000422.1:0-12884 GCA_051645985.1 Plesiomonas sp.
TGTGCTTGGCGGTCAGCGGGCTTTCAGTCCAGGCCAGCTCCAGAAAGTCGCCATCGGGGGTCTCTAAGGTTTGCACGATCGGGGTAAACTGCGGTCGACGGCGCAGCAGGCGTGGCAACAGGGTTTGTACATGCGGATTCACCGCACCGCGCAGCGGATGAAAAGGCAGGCTGGCTGCCGATTCTGATATCGGGCGCGCTTTTGCTGTGGTCGCTGCGGTAGAAGATGTTCTGGCAGACATAGGTGTCACATCAGCAATCCAATAAGAACGTAATCTACGTTGATACCGGATTTTGTGGCAAAAGGAAATGGGGACGCGTCTATCGCTGAAATCTATCACTGAAATGGTGGATGTGTGCGATGAGGGTAACATCGATGTGCTCCCTGATACCCCGGCAGCGCGGCGTATCAGGGAGGCAACTCAGTGGCGGACTAGGTTGCGTGGGCTTAACTTAACGCGTCAAAGGCTTGCTGCAAGTTTTCCAACTCACTTTGGGCTTCCAACCACGCCATCTCGGTGTCTTCCAGCGCGTTTTTGGCACTGACTTGAGCGGCTAGTAGCTCGTTCATCCGGGCTTTCTGGCTGGCGTCGTACAGCGCCGGATCGGCCAACTGGGTTTCCACCTCTTGCAGCTTGCTGGTCAAGGTTTCCAACTCTTTTTCCAGTTTGCTCAGCTGACGGCGCAGTGGCTGGGTTTGCTGACGAAACTCGGCTTCGCGGCGCTTTTGCTCTTTGCGTGCTTGCGCGCTGTTGGTGTTATCCTTGTCGCTACCGGAGGTGGTCGCTGGGCTATCTTGTTGCTCACGTTTTTGTTCGTCACTCAGCCAGCGCTGGTAATCGTCCAGATCGCCACGGAACAGCTCGACCTGACCGTCATGCACCAAATAGAGATCGTCGGTGGTGGAGCGTAGCAGGTGTCGGTCGTGCGAGACCACCACCATCGCACCGTCAAAGTCGATCAGCGCCTCGGTCAGCGCTTGGCGCATGTCCAAATCCAAGTGGTTGGTCGGTTCATCCAGCAGCAACAGGTTCGGGCGCTGCCAGACAATCAGCGCCAGCACCAGTCGGGCTTTTTCCCCGCCAGAGAATGGCGCTACCGGATCGGTCACCTTGTCGCCACGAAAACCGAAGCCGCCCAAATAATCACGCAGCTGTTGTTCGGTTTCCCGTGGTGCCAGACGCGCCAGATGTACCAGCGGGCTTTCTTCTGGATGCAGGGTTTCCAGCTGGTGCTGGGCAAAGTAACCGAGTTTGATCCCACGCGATAATTCAACTACCCCGTGCAGCGGTGCCAATTCACCGGCCAGCAGTTTAATCAGGGTCGATTTACCGGCGCCGTTGCGCCCCAACAGACCGATCCGCGAGCCGGGCACCAAATTAAGTTTCACAGAGTTGAGGATAATGGTATCGCCATAGCCCGCACTGACTTTTTCCATGCTCAAGATTGGATTGGGCAAACTCTCCGGGGCGCGGAAACTAAAGCGAAACGGGTTATCCACGTGGGCCGGGGCAATCAGCTCCATACGCTCCAGTGCCTTGACTCGGCTCTGGGCCTGTTTGGCCTTGGAGGCTTTGGCCTTGAAGCGATCGATAAATGATTGCAGATGGGCCACCTTGGCTTGCTGGCTTTCATACAACGATTGCTGCTGCGACAGCTTAGTCACCCGCTGAATCTCAAACGAGCTGTAGTTACCGGTATATTCATCGATCCGCTGCTGCTCGATGTGCAAAATCTTATCCACAATCGGATCGAGGAAATCACGGTCGTGGGAAATCAGCACTAAGGTGCCGCGGTAGCTATTGAGCCATTTTTCCAGCCAGATCACGGCGTCCAGATCCAAGTGGTTGGTCGGTTCATCCAGCAGCAATAAATCGGAGCGGCACAGCAGCGCTTGCGCCAAATTCAGGCGCATCCGCCAACCACCGGAGAAACTTTTCACCGGTTGTACATGCTGTTCGGCGGAAAAACCCAGACCATGCAACAAGCTGGCCGCGCGGGCGCGGATCGACCACGCGCCGATGGCATCGAGCTTGCCATGCAGATCGGCAATCCGGTGCCCATCGTTATCGTGGTTGGCCGTTTCTAACGCCTGTTCAAGTTGTCGGTACTCTCGGTCGCCATCTATGACATACTCAATAGCAGGCATATCCAATGCTGGGGTTTCTTGATTTACCCATGCCATCGCCCAGTGCGCGGGTACGGAGATCGAACCGGCATCGGTACTGAGTTCACCCTTAATCAGGGCAATCAGCGTGGATTTACCACAGCCGTTTTTTCCTACCAGACCCACTTTCTGGCCGGGATTAATGGTAGCGCTGGCGTTATCCAGCAACATCTGATTGCCGCGGATTAATTGGATATTAGAAAATACGATCATTGCAGGTTGCCTTTGCGAGCGAGAGCTGATGCGAGAAATGCCAAAAAATCAGGCCTGCATGGTAACGGAAATTCAGGTCACTGACGACCTTCAGGTGACGCAAAGCAGGAGTAATGAATGCGCGAACGGAGCCTTTCCCCGACGCCTCCCAATGTTTTATTGATTGTCGCCCACCCAGACTTGCAAGAGTCGGTGGCGAACCGAGCACTGCTGGAGGGTGCTGCGGCATTGGAGAATGTCACGGTACATGATCTCTATGCCCAGTATCCGGACTTCTTTATCGATGTACAGCGCGAGCAGGATCTGCTGCGCGGTTATGACGTCATCGTGTTTTTGCATCCTTTGTATCTGTACAGCTGTCCAGCCTTACTCAAAGAGTGGATGGATCGGGTGTTGGTCAAAGGTTTTGCCCACGGCAAGCAAGGTGATGCGTTGATGGGCAAGCACTGGCACTCGGTGATCACCATCGGTGGCCCGGCCCGGGCTTACAGTCGTACCGGTTATAACCGCTATCCGATTGAGGAAATTATACGTCCGTTTGAACTGACGGCGGCCTTGTGCCGGATGAGTTGGATCACCCCGCAAGTGATCTACTGGGCGCGCCATCTGCAATCGCATGTGATGCAGGCGCATGTCAGTAACTTCCAGCAGTGGCTGACCGCACCGGTCGCCGCTGAGTCCGAATCTGAGTTGGAGATCGAGTCTGATGTCTGAAACCGGCTCCATGCATGATGTGATTTTATTTTTGAGTGCGGCGGTGATTGCCGTGCCGTTGGCGCGTAAAGCGGGGATTGGGGCGGTGTTGGGCTACCTATTAGCCGGCATGGCCATTGGCCCGTGGGGATTGCGCCTGATTAATGATGTCGATGAAGTACTGCATTTTTCCGAACTCGGGGTGGTGTTACTGCTTTTTATCATCGGCTTGGAGCTGAATCCCGGCAAATTATGGCAGATGCGGCGACCTATTTTTGGCCTCGGCTCGTTGCAGGTGTTACTGACCGCAGGCTTGTTGATGGGGCTGCTGCTGTTACTCGGTTTTAGCTGGCAAAGCGCCTTGATCAGTGGTCTGGGGCTGGCGATGTCCTCCACCGCCATGGGTCTGCAACTGATGCGTGAATACGGCATGACCCGCAATGACGGCGGGCAGTCTGGCTTTGCTATTTTGCTGTTTCAAGATATGGCGGTGGTGCCGGTTCTGGCGCTGATCCCCATGTTGGCGGTGGGAGCCAGTGATACCACCGACTGGTCGATGATTGCCATCCGAGTTGGCGGGGTCGCGGCCTTGTTACTCGGTGGGCGTTATTTACTGCGGCCACTGTTTAGGCTGGTAGCCAATACTGGGGTGCGGGAAGTCTTTACCGCTGCGGCGCTGCTGGTGGTGCTGGGTACCGCCTTTTTGATGCAGGCCATCGGCCTGTCGATGGCGCTGGGAACGTTCCTGGCCGGGGTCTTGCTGGCAGAAAGCGAGTTTCGTCACGAGCTGGAAATTGCCATCGAGCCGTTTAAGGGGCTGTTGCTGGGCCTGTTTTTCATCTCGGTCGGGATGGCCGTTAACCTCGGTATTTTGCTTACCGATCCGCTGTGGGTCGCCGTGATGGTTCTGGTGTTGGTCGGCGTGAAGGCGACAGTACTGTTTTTGGTCAGCAGTCTGTTCCGTTTGCGGCGTACCAGTCGTTTGCAGTTGTCAGTGGTGTTGAGTCAGGGGGGGGAATTTGCGTTCGTCCTGTTCTCGGCCGCTGCGGCCAGTCGGGTGATTGATTCCCAGCAACTGGCCTTGCTGTTGGTCAGCGTGAGCTTGTCGATGATGACCACCCCGCTGTTGATGAAACTGCTCGATCGCTGGTTGGCCAAGACCCTCAATACTCAAACGATCAGTGAAGAGCAACCGCACGTCGAGGATGATGAGCCGCAGGTGATCATCGTTGGCTTTGGTCGTTTTGGTCAGATAGTGGGGCGTTTACTCAGCGCCAATAAAGTTCGGATCACCGTACTGGAGCGCGACCCGAATCAGGTCTCATTCTTGCGCCGTTACGGCTATAAAGTGTATTACGGCGATGCGACCCAACTGGAGCTGCTGCGCGCTGCGGGTGCCGCTCATGCTGAGTCCATCGTCATTGCCGCCGATGATCACGAAGCCAACATGCAGATTGTGCACCTGTGTCAGGAGCATTTCCCACAGCTGCAAATTTTGGCGCGCGCCCGCGGACGGGTCGAAGCTCACGCGCTGCTCAGTGCGGGCGTGAATCTGTTCAGCCGGGAAACCTTCTCCAGTGCGCTGGAGTTGGGCAAAAAAGCGTTGGTTACTACCGGCATGCACCCGCACCGCGCTTATCGTGCCCAGCAGTACTTTAAGCGGCTGGATATGCAGATGTTGCGAGATCTGATGCCACAGCATTCGGCTGGCGTGACCGAGATCTCGCGGGTCAAAGAAGCACGGCGTGAACTGGATGATATTTTCGAGCGCGAGATGCAAAATGAAAGCCTGCGTCATCAGGGATGGGATATTGAAGATGAATAAACGCCGGCGTTTTATCGCAGGCGCCGTGTGTCCAGACTGCCAGCAGCAGGACACCTTGGCCTTATACCGAGAGTTGGATATCGAGGTGGTGGAGTGCGTGCAATGCGGTCATCGTCAGACGCAAGCGGCTGCTCATATCGCGCAGCACCAACGGCCCGATGAGCAAATAATCGGGGTTTTTCGCCCCGATTAACACAGTGAGGTTTCCGCGCACTGCCGATTTCCGCTACAATCGGCGCGCGAAAGATAATCCTTTTTCTACCGACGGCAGGAGTTGCCATGAAAATTGCTAAAGACGTGGTGGTCAGCCTGGCCTACCAAGTACGTACAGAAGATGGTGTGCTGGTGGACGAATCTCCGGTCAGCGCGCCGCTGGATTACCTGCATGGTAACGGCAACCTGATCACCGGCCTGGAAAACGCACTGGACGGTCGTGAAGCTGGCGAAAGCTTTGAAATTACCATTCCGGCTGAAGAAGCCTACGGTAACTACGATGATAATCTGGTACAGCGCGTACCAAAAGATGTGTTCCTGGGTGTGGACGAAATCGAAGTGGGCATGCGCTTCCTGGCGGATACCGATCAAGGTCCAGTGCCGGTAGAAGTGACCGAAGTGGGTGACGACTACGTTGTGGTTGATGGTAACCACATGCTGGCCGGTCAAGCACTGCACTTCGCCGTTGAAGTGGTGGCCGTACGCGAAGCCACCGCCGAAGAGCTGGAGCACGGTCACGTGCACGGCGCGCACTCTCACGAGGGTGGCGGCTGCTGCGGTGGTCACGGCCACGGCGAAGGTGAAGGTGAAGGTTGCTGCGGCGGCCATGATCATGATGAGCACGACCACGATCATGACCACGAAGGTGGTTGTGGTAATCACGGTGGTTGCGGCTGCAAGCATTGATCGCAACGCTGAATGCGGGCCGTTAGACACTCAGCGCTTAGCGCTAAGCCAAATAGGCCAGCAGCAGAAGAACAAAAGGGCACCCACGGGTGCCCTTTTTTACCCCTTTACAATACAAAAAATTACCACATCACCAAACAGAGGCCGTCACCAGCGATAGCTGGCCTTATTTGCATTACCTCAGTAATGCGGTGGTGGCGTCTCTTCTGACTGTGACGCTACCGGTGACGCTTGAACTTCCCGCAGCTTGGTCACTGCAAAACGGATCTGGGTTCGCAATTTCTCCAGCTCCACTTGTTGCTGGATGATGACCTTATTCAGCTCTTCGATGGTCACTTCCTGAAATGCCTGACGGCTTTCCAGATGATCCAGCCGTGCTTGTAATGCCGCTAACTCGCTCATTCACGCGCCTCACACCCGTTGATTACCGGTACTGCGCACCGGTCTGCCATAAAAACGCGATTAAACCTTATTTAAGGGAATTATCCAACCGTAATACGGTCAAAACTGCCGGCACATAGTGCTGACAGCGTGCTGATAAACAAAGATCATCTATAGTAAATAATTGTCGTCGCAATGAATTTATACAGATTGCTTTCAGACGCCCTGTGCAGTTTTGCCAATCGCGAGTATATTGATTACTGCGCACTTTTTTTACGCGTAAGGTATTGTGCGGGCACGTTGCCCGCCCCATGGAGGAAGAATGAAACCAGCATTTAAATCATCGCTGATCGCGATGACGCTCGCACTGTCTCTGGGCAGTGGCGCTGTGATGGCCGCCGGTGCACCGGCCGCCGAGCCTGCTAATGTAACTGCGCCAAAAGTGGCCGGTTTTGCGAATGAAGATCAGCAGGCAGCCTACGCAATTGGGGCTTCCATGGCGCGTTATATCTCTGCCAATCTCGATGCGCAGAAAAATATCGGCATGAACCTGAGCCGCGAAGAAGTTCTGAAAGGGATGCAAGAAGCCTTTAACGGCAAATCCAAAATGAACGATACCGAAATCCAGCAAACCTTGCAGGCGCTGGATATGAAAATCAGCAAACTGGCTCAGACTAAAATGGCTGAGCAAGCAAAAGCCAACGCGGCTGCTGGTGACGCGTTCCGTGCCAAGTTCGCCAAAGAAAAAGGCGTGAAGAGCCTCAAGAGTGGTCTGCTGTACCTGATTGAAAAAGAAGGTACCGGTGCCACACCAAAAGCGACCGATACCGTGGTGGTTAACTACGTCGGTACCCTGATTGACGGTAAGAAATTTGACAGCTCCTACGATCGTAAAGAGCCGGTCACCTTCCCACTGAACCGCGTGATCCCAGGCTGGACTGAAGGTCTGCAACAGATCAAAGCGGGCGGTAAAATCAAGCTGGTGATCCCGCCAGAGCTGGCCTATGGCGCGGACGGTACCCCAGGTATTCCGCCTAACTCCACTTTGGTTTTCGAAGTGGAACTGCTGAAAATCGAAGCGCCTGCTGCGGCTAAATAAGCCCCGCGCATTCGTTGTCACCATCAGCAAAAAGCCGGCATTCAGTGTCGGCTTTTATTTTTCCGCGCCAGAATTGACCTTTCTGTTACAATCCATGAAACGTTAACCTGCTGAAATCTATGCGAGATGGAAATGTCGAATGAGCTTATCTTAAATGATGTGCTGTCAGAGCACGATTTACTCGATCACCGGCCTTTCAGTGAGCAAGATCATGAGATCTTAAGCTCCTACCATGCCGTGGTTGATGGTCTGGCTGCCCTGATAGGCTCACACTGTGAAATTGTCCTGCATTCGCTCGAAGATTTGAAGCACTCCGCCGTGCGGATCGCCAACGGGGAAATCACCGGTCGCACCATCGGTTCACCGATCACCGATCTGGCCCTGCGCATGTTGCACGACATGGAAGATGCCAGCGTATCACGTGCCTATTTTACCCGCGCTAAAGGCGGCGGTGCGTTGATGAAATCTATCACTATTGCCATCCGCAACCGTGAAAACCGCGTGATCGGCCTGCTGTGCATTAACATCAACCTAGATGCCCCATTCTCGCAGGTGCTCAAAGCCTTTATGCCGGAAGAAGCGCGGGAAACCCCATCCAACGTCAACTTTGCCAGCTCAGTCGATGAACTGGTGGCGCAAACGCTGGAATTCACCATTGAGGAAGTGAATAACGATCGCAGTGTTTCCAACAATCTAAAGAATCGCCAGATTGTTTTGGCCCTGTATGAGAAAGGGATCTTTGACATCAAAGATGCCATCAATCAGGTGGCTGATCGCCTCAATATTTCCAAACACACCGTATACTTATATATCCGTCAGTTTAAAAATGATGACCTCAGTAGTGGAAGCGACTAATCCCCAACCGCTCAATTATGCCTTGTTGGTGACCGGCCCAGCCTATGGTCGGCAGTCTGCTCTCAGTGCTTACCAGTTTGCTGGTGCGCTGTTGGCACGTGGGCATCGTATTAGCCAAGTTTTTTTCTATCGTGATGGGGTGCTCAACGCTAACGCCCTAACGGCGCCGGCCAGTGACGAATTTCATCTGATCAACGCTTGGGGTGAGCTGGCCGCCCAGCATGCTATTACCCTGAATGTCTGTGTTGCTGCCGCGCTGCGCCGTGGCGTCGTTGATGCCGCGCAGGCCGAGCAAGAGCAACTGAGCGCTGCCAATTTGCATCCGGCATTTAACCTCGCCGGTCTGGGCGAATTGGCGCAGGCCGCACTGACCTGCGATCGCGTGGTACAGTTCTAAGCCCCCGAGTTCTGCGTCAGTGATTGAGGGATAGCATCACACCGTATTTGTATCGCGTTAGCTACAGGAGAGCGATCACCGATGAAGCGCATCGCATTTGTCTTTACCCATGCCCCGCACGGCAGCGCCGCCGGACGGGAAGGGCTGGACGCCCTCTTGGCCACCTCCGCTTACAGTGAAGAGCTGGGTGTTTTTTTCATCGGCGATGGTGTATTGCAACTGCTGCCCGAGCAGCAACCGGGCGTCATTTTAAGCCGTGATTACATCGCCACCTTTGGCCTATTACCCCTGTATGACATTACCCAATGCTATGTCAGCCTACCAGATTTGCGCCGGCGTGGGTTGAATGAACACAGTCCACTGCTGCTCAATCCAGAGCGTTTGGAGCAAGAAGCTCTCTTACAGACATTGCAAGGCTTCGACACCATTCTCACCTTTTGACTGTCAGTGAGCGCCGGATCGTGATGGTCCCAAGATCCGGGTTCAAGGAGTACTGCCATGCTTTACACCCTTTCTCATTCACCGTTTCAGAGCCAAGCCCTGAATGACATCTTACGACTGGCCACAGAAAACGACGCCCTGTTGCTTTGGAGTGACGGCGTGATTGCCGCACTGGCAAACAGTGAATTAGTGGAACCTCTGACGACCAGCCCGGTCAAAGTTTATGTCCTGCAAGAAGATGTGCAGGCACGCGGCTTGTCCGCTCACCTGCATCCACAGGCTCAGGTGATTGATTATCAAGGCTGGGTAGCGCTTACGGAACAACATCCGCAACAACTGGCGTACTGAATTAGCAGTAGCGCTGGTGATAAAATCAGCACATCCCATACCCTGACATGGCAAACTGCGGTACACTTAAAGACTGCCTTAAATGCATATGTTGTATATTTCTTGACACCTTTAAGGCACGATCCTAGAATGCTGCGTCCCCATACTCTGGGGAGGATTTTTCACGTGTTTACGAAGTAAAACCAGGAGCTATATTTAATGGCAACTATTAACCAGCTGGTACGCAAACCGCGCACCCAGAACGTTGAAAAGAGCAACGTTCCAGCGCTGCAAGCGTGTCCGCAAAAGCGTGGCGTATGTACTCGCGTATATACCACCACTCCAAAAAAACCAAACTCCGCTCTGCGTAAAGTTTGCCGTGTTCGTCTGACTAACGGTTTTGAAGTTACCTCCTACATCGGCGGTGAAGGTCACAACCTGCAAGAGCACTCCGTTGTTCTGATCCGTGGCGGTCGTGTTAAAGACTTGCCAGGTGTGCGTTATCACACCGTTCGCGGCGCTCTGGACTGCGCTGGCGTTAAAGACCGTAAGCAATCTCGTTCCAAGTACGGTGTAAAACGTCCTAAGTCTTAATGGTTCTCCGTTAAGTAAGGCCAAACACCCATTTACAAATCAAAAACTCTTTGAGTTTTGGATAACCTGAAGTTTTAAACGGAGAATTCCTATGCCACGTCGTCGCGTGATTGGTCAACGTAAAATTCTGCCGGATCCAAAGTTCGGATCTGAGCTGTTGGCTAAATTCATCAACGTTGTGATGGTAGACGGTAAGAAGTCTACTGCTGAATCAATCGTATACACTGCACTGGACATCCTGGCTCAGCGCTCTGGCAAAGATCACCTGGTCGCTTTCGAAACTGCTCTGGAAAACATCCGTCCAGCAGTAGAAGTTAAAGCACGCCGTGTAGGTGGTTCTACTTACCAGGTGCCTGTAGAAGTACGTCCAGTACGTCGTAACGCGCTGGGCATGCGTTGGCTGGTTGAAGCTGCTCGTAAGCGCGGTGAAAAATCCATGGCTCAGCGTCTGGCGAATGAACTGTCTGATGCTGCAGACAACAAAGGTACTGCAGTTAAGAAACGTGAAGACGTTCACCGCATGGCTGAAGCCAACAAGGCGTTCGCTCACTATCGCTGGTAATACCGAAAAGTGCAGACTCTGTTGGGGTCTGCACTTCCTTATTCTCCGACAGAAGAACGCCCTTAGTTCATAGAGGAAGACATCGTGGCTCGTACTACTCCTATCGAGCGCTACCGTAATATCGGTATTAGTGCTCACATTGACGCCGGTAAAACTACCACTACCGAACGTATTCTGTTCTACACCGGTGTAAACCACAAAATCGGTGAAGTTCATGACGGCGCAGCCACCATGGACTGGATGGAACAGGAACAAGAGCGTGGTATTACCATCACCTCCGCAGCGACTACTGCATTCTGGTCAGGTATGGCTAAGCAGTATGAACCGCATCGCGTAAACATCATTGACACCCCAGGGCACGTTGACTTCACCATCGAAGTAGAACGTTCTATGCGTGTACTGGATGGTGCAGTAATGGTTTACTGTGCGGTAGGTGGCGTTCAGCCACAGTCTGAGACCGTATGGCGTCAGGCTAACAAATATAAAGTACCTCGTATCGCGTTCGTTAACAAAATGGACCGTATGGGTGCTAACTTCCTGAAAGTTGTTGGTCAGATCAAAACCCGTCTGGGCGCGAACCCTGTTCCGCTGCAGCTGGCAATTGGTGCTGAAGACGGCTTCACCGGCGTTATCGACCTGGTGAAAATGAAAGCCATCAACTGGAACGATGCAGACCAAGGCGTTACCTTCGAATACGAAGATATCCCAGCGGACATGCAGGATCTGGCTGACGAATGGCACCAGAACCTGATCGAATCCGCTGCAGAAGCTTCTGAAGAGCTGATGGAGAAATACCTGGGTGGTGAAGAACTGACTGAAGAAGAGATTAAAAAAGCTCTGCGTCAGCGCGTTCTGAACAACGAAATCATCCTGGTAACCTGTGGTTCTGCGTTCAAGAACAAAGGTGTTCAGGCGATGCTGGATGCGGTAGTTGACTACCTGCCATCCCCGGTTGACGTTCCTGCGATCAACGGCATGCTGGACGACGGTAAAGATACTCCGGCTGAGCGTCACGCAAGTGACAACGAGCCATTCGCTGCACTGGCGTTCAAAATTGCTACCGACCCATTCGTGGGTAACCTGACTTTCTTCCGCGTTTACTCTGGTGTGGTTAACTCCGGTGACACCATCCTGAACTCCGTGAAAACGGCGCGTGAACGTTTTGGCCGTATCGTACAGATGCACGCTAACAAACGTGAAGAGATCAAAGAAGTTCGTGCGGGCGACATCGCTGCCGCTATCGGTCTGAAAGACGTGACCACTGGTGACACTCTGTGTGACCCAGCTCACCCAATCATTCTGGAGCGTATGGAATTCCCTGAGCCGGTAATCTCCATCGCAGTTGAACCAAAAACCAAAGCTGACCAAGAAAAAATGGGTCTGGCTCTGGGCCGTCTGGCGAAAGAAGACCCGTCTTTCCGCGTATGGACTGACGAAGAGTCTGGCCAGACTATCATCGCTGGTATGGGTGAACTGCACCTGGATATCATCGTTGACCGTATGAAGCGTGAATTCAACGTTGAAGCGAACGTGGGTAAACCTCAGGTTGCTTACCGCGAAGCGATTCGTGCGAAAGTTACCGATGTTGAAGGTAAACACGCTAAGCAGTCTGGTGGTCGCGGTCAGTACGGTCACGTTGTGATCGACATGTACCCACTGGAGCCGGGCTCTAACCCGAAAGGTTACGAGTTCATCAACGACATCAAGGGTGGTGTAATTCCTGGCGAATACATCCCAGCCGTTGATAAAGGCATCCAGGAACAGCTGAAGTCTGGCCCTCTGGCTGGCTATCCAGTTGTTGACATGGGTGTTCGTCTGCACTTCGGTTCTTACCACGACGTTGACTCCTCTGAACTGGCGTTTAAACTGGCTGCGTCTCTTGCCTTTAAAGAAGGCTTTAAGAAAGCAAACCCAGTTCTGCTTGAACCAATCATGAAGGTTGAAGTAGAAACTCCGGAAGAGAACACCGGTGACGTTATCGGTGACTTGAGCCGTCGTCGCGGTTTGCTGCGTGGTCAGGAATCCGACGTAACTGGCGTTAAGATCCATGCTGAAGTTCCATTGTCTGAAATGTTCGGCTATGCAACTCAGCTGCGTTCTCTGACCAAAGGTCGTGCATCATACACTATGGAATTCCTGAAGTATGATGATGCGCCAAACAACGTTGCTCAGGCCGTTATTGAAGCCCGTGGTAAGTAATCCACAGGATTAAAACCCAGGTTTAAACCTAAGTCCCGTGCTCTCTCCTCAGGGGAGAGCACAATAGTAAGGAATATAGCCGTGTCTAAAGAAAAATTTGAACGTACTAAACCGCACGTTAACGTTGGTACTATCGGCCACGTTGACCACGGTAAAACTACCCTGACTGCAGCTATCACTACCGTACTGTCTAAAGTATACGGTGGTCAGGCTCGTGCATTCGATCAGATCG
>JBOFCH010000423.1:0-2964 GCA_051645985.1 Plesiomonas sp.
CGCTCGTCCAACAGACGGAAGAACGCCGCTTCGTCATGACCGGCTTCCAGCGCAATGCGCGGCAGGTTCAGACTGACCACACCCAAGTTATTACGACCATCATGGATCAGCTCGCCATCTTCTTCGTAAGTACCGAGGAAGCTGCGGCAACCCATCGGGGTTTTAAACGAGCCGGTGACTTTCACGACTTGATCGTAGTTCAGGATGTCTGGATACATCCGCTTCGTCGCGCATTCCAGTGCCAGTTGCTTGATATCGTAGTTTGGATCGCCTTTTTTATGGTTCAGGCCATCTTTTACGGCAAACACCAGTTTCGGGAATACCGCGGTTTTGCACTTTTTGCCCAAACCGGCAATCCGATTTTTCAGGATAGACTGCTGGATCAACCGTGATTCCCAAGAGGTGCCCAAACCAAAGCCGAAGGTAACAAATGGCGTTTGACCATTAGCCGTGTGCAGGGTGTTGACTTCATACTCCAGTGATTGGAATGCGTCATAACACTCTTTTTCCGTACGTGCGGCCGCAAAGGCCTTCGGATCGGCAATGCCCCACTCCACCGCAACCGAATGATGCTTGTCATAGCTGGCTTTAACATACGGAGCCAGAATTTCATCAATACGGTTGATCGTTGTACCGCCATAAATGTGGCTAGCAACCTGCGCAATGATCTGCGCCGTCACTGCGGTGGCGGTAGAAATGGATTTCGGCGTATCAATCTCGGCGTTACCCATCTTGAAGCCGTGGGTCAGCATGCCTTTGAGATCGATCAGCATACAGTTGAACATTGGGAAGAACGGCGAGTAATCCAAATCATGGTAGTGCAGTTCACCGCGCTCATGTGCTTGCGCCACATCGCGTGGTAGCAAATGTTGCAATGCGTAATGTTTTGCAACAATCCCCGCCAGCAAATCACGCTGAGTTGGAATAACTTTGCTGTCTTTGTTGGCATTTTCGTTCAACAGTGCCGCATTGCTCTGCTCAATCAAACCGCGGATTTCATTGTTCAGACGGCTGGATTTCTCACGCGCAATATCACGATCGTGGCGATACTCAATATACGCACGAGCCACCGCTTTGTGCGGGCCGGACATCAGTTGGTTTTCAACAGTATTCTGGATAGTCCGGATATCAACCTCGGCCATCCCTTGTAAGGAATCTTCGACAGCTTGTGCAACGGCTTCAGCATAAGCGGGTTCCATCGCTTCCACAGTACGTGCAGCACTGAGAACAGCATTCTTAATCAAATTTCCGTTGAACGGTACACGGCACCCGTCACGCTTAATCACAACCGGCTTCACTGAGATTCCTCCGCTAGGCGCTATCATTGGCCAAACCACTAAATATTGATTGTATGATAGCACGACATACAAGATGTGGTGTATTAGGCGAGATTAGCCACGAGAATGTCTTGATCTAGATCAAGTTTTTTCAGCGACCGATTCTTTCACATTCAAATTATCGATCCCGGTCTGAAAGTTCTTTCCGTGCCCTTAACAGATTCAAATTCTCTTGTTAACTGCTTTGTTGAGAAAAAAATGCTGGCCACTTTTTCGACAAAATAGGCATAAAAAAACCCGCCAAGCCAATAAGGCGGGTCGACTGATGAGAAAACTAACGTTACATGGCCTTACTTAGCCGCATCAGCGTGATCTTCGTGCGGATGACGTTTTTCCCGTTTTTCAGCTCTGCGTTCTTGTAGAGTTTTCTGCGGCTTTTTCTTTTGTTCATGACTCATAATAACTCTCCAATGTTGTGGTACGCCTTCTATTTACGCCCTCTTGACGAAGGAAAGCAACTTTAAGACGGCCAGCCCACTGGCAAATTGCCATTACAGCTAATGGCAAGTTCGCTTAGAAGAATATTTTATCAAAATGTAAAAAACTTTACTGACCCAGTGCATCAGCTACGACCCTATACATCAAATCTTCGTAAAAAAACGGCAAAAAAAGCCGCTCTACAACGAGCGGCCTAGCATATCAACAGACAGATCAAACCCGAAAACTCGACAACGTGCGATCGAGGTTAGTGCTTTCTTGCTCTAGGGCGGTGCAGGCTTGTGTCATAGCCACTATCTGTTCTCGCATCGAATACGAGTGAGCCACTGCCTGCTGCAAACGATGATCAATATTGTGGCTAAGGGTGTTTTGCTCATCGGAGGCGGCTTCAACCTGATGGCTCATGTCACGAATTAACGCGATGGCCTGCTCCATTTGTGTCAAGCTGTCCGCGGCGCCAGCCATCTGGGCCGTTGCCTGACTACTGTACTCCTGACACTCTTCCATCGATTTTACCGATAAATGGCTGCTCTCTTGCAGGCCTTCGATCATGGAGCGTATTTCGTCAGTACTGTGTTGAACTCGGTTAGCTAAGGTACGAACCTCATCCGCCACCACAGCAAAACCACGACCTTGTTCACCCGCCCGAGCCGCTTCTATCGCTGCGTTCAGTGCCAATAGATTTGTTTGGGCCGCAATATTACTGATCACATCCGCCACGGTGGTGATCCCAGCGACGGTGTGGCTTAACTCCGAAATAGAGGTGTCAGTGCGATCAAGGCGTTGCGTCAATCCGCTGATCGCCACCCCAGTCTCTTTCAGTGCTTGTTGCGTGGCGTCGGTTTTATCAATCAATACGCGGGTTGCATCTGCGGTTTCCGTTGCACAGCGATGCACCTGATTACTGGCAACGGTTTGCCCTTCCATCGCCGAAGCAATTTGATCGTGCTCCGTCTGTTGCAACTCTGCGCCTTGATTAATTTCAGCCGACAACGCAAAAAGCTGCCCTCTAACCTGCGCAACCGCCGCGGCAATACGATGAGATTCAGCAATAGTATGATGGATCTTAGAGACAAAACGATTAAACGCATGACCAAGACGTGAGATTTCATCGCTGCCTTTGACCTGTAACCGCTGGCTTAAGTCACCTTCGCCATCAGAAATATTTTCCAATGCCCGCGTCAGTTCA
>JBOFCH010000424.1:0-3770 GCA_051645985.1 Plesiomonas sp.
ATGCGCATCAAACTCACGCGCGGTGAAATAGCTAAAGGTGGTGGTAGGACAATGCATCAACAGCACAGTTCGAATATCACATGCGGCAAGGAACTCTAGCTGAGCATGGCTATATGGCTCACCATGGCGAAACGGATAAATAGCAAAGCGCTCATGGCGAGAAGCCCTTAATGCGGTATGTAAGTCATAGTGACAACGCTCACGCTTCGCCCCGCCACTCTCACCAAACTCATCACGGTATCCGCCTTCACGAAAGAAGCGGTCGACATAAGCTTCCAATTTGGCGGCCCGATCGCGCTCACGAGAGCGCCCGCCCAAATGCGTACCACTGAATAATCGGTTAAGATTATCGCGGATCTCACGTACATTGGCATTCATAGCGGCCGGATTGCCAAATACAAACATCACACGCTGCTGTACAGCCCACTGCTCTAGCAACAAGCCCTGCACCATCTGCGCTAACAGCTCTATCGGCGCAGTTTCATTACCGTGGATCCCGCAGGACAAAATAATATCGCGCTCCCCAGGATACATCGGGGTAAAGACAATCACACCGGTATCCCACACGGAGACCAGTGTTCCATTCTCCAGCTCAAATTCACCGGCAGGCAGGTGCCATTCATGAGCCAGAGTCAGAGCTAAAAAGTCGCCATTTAGCAAAGCGGCCTGTCGCATAGCGCTATCCTTTGTATTTCTCTGTTCTATGTTATACCGAGTACTGACAATACGTATCTTACTTAAAAATACCGCAAATTCAGGCAAGTGATGACAAATCCTCGCGGTGAACCGACATATTTTTGCCTGTTAACCACAAATGCCTCTATGACACAGGCTGATAGGCTCGCCATAACACGCATGCGCGCGCGACAAGCTAAACATATGCACTTACCCCAGATATGAAAAAAGGCTGCCGTCAGGCAGCCTTTTTGTGATAGGAGGCGTTATTCCTTTATTGTGGCATTTTCTACCCGAGCTTTCAGTTTCTGCCCTGGCTTGAATGTCACTACCCGACGGGCAGTAATCGGACTGTCCTCTCCAGTCTTTGGGTTACGCCCAGGTCGCTGGTTTTTATCACGAAGCTCGAAGTTCCCGAAACCAGATAGCTTAATCTGTTCGCCATTCTCCAAAGCCTTTCTGATTTCCTCGAAAAAAGCTTCAACCAGATCCTTGGCATCCCGCTTACTGAGCCCGAGGCTTTCAAACAGATTTTCTGCCATTTCGGCTTTGGTGAGCGCCATAGATTTAGTCCCTCAAGGATGCTTGGAATCTTACTTTTAACGCTTCCACTATGCCAGACACAGCGTTAGCGATTTCCTCTTCTTCCAGTGTACGGGAAGTGTCTTGTAGAGTTAGACTGATTGCCAAACTCTTACTACCATCATTTACACCTTTTCCACGGTACACGTCAAATAAGTTTACGCCAACTAACTGATTTCCGCCAACTTTCCGGCATTCATCGATAATATTTTGCGCAGAAACTGACTCATCGACCACAATAGCAATATCGCGGCGGTTAGCAGGGAAGCGAGAAATACCTTGCGCCGAAGTGATTGTACGCTGTGAGATCTTGTCCCACTGCACTTCAAACAGCATGGTGCGACCGTTCAGATCCAACTTACGTTCTAGCTCTGGATGCAATGCACCGATGAAACCGATTTGCTCACCATCCAGTACCAACGCCGCACTCTGGCCCGGATGCAGTGCAGGATTCGCACAGGCTTCAAACTTCACATCATCCAAACGACCGGTCAGCTCCAGAACCGCTTCCAGATCACCTTTCATGTCAAAGAAATCAACCGTCTTGCTTTCCTGACCCCAGTGCTCATTGCTACGGTTACCGGTCAACAAGCCAGCCAGCATCACTTCCTGACGCACGCCGTTCTCGGCAGCCGTATCCGGCACAAAGCGCAGACCGCTTTCAAACAGACGCACACGTGGCTGCTGACGGTTTTGGTTATATACCGCCGCGCCAATCAAGCCAGACCACAGCGACAGGCGCATCGCTGACATGTCTACCGAGATTGGGTTTGGCAGGATCATCGCCTCTTCACCCGGATGCAGCAGTGCTTGCACCTTAGGATCAACGAAGCTGTATGTGATCGCCTCTTGGTAACCTTTATCAACCAGCGCCGCTTTCACGCGCTTGAGCGGCAGATTCGCTTCGCGGTGGTCGTTCATGCGCAGTTCAGCCAATGGGGCTTCGTTTGGAATATTGTTGTAACCAAAGATACGGGCCACTTCTTCGACCAGATCTTCTTCAATTTCCATATCAAAACGCCAAGATGGCGCAATCGCTGTCCAGCCTTCCGCAGTTTTGCTGACTTGGCAGCCCAAACGAGTCAGGATATCCATGACCACGTCATCTTCAACATGGTAACCAATCAGGGAATCCAGCTTGCTACGGCGCAGGGTAATGGTTGCCGCTTGTGGCAGGTGTGCCGCAGAGGTTACATCCACAATCGGGCCGGCTTCGCCGCCACAGATTTCCAGCAGCAGCGCTGTCGCACGCTCCATCGCTTTATTCTGTACCGCATAATCCACACCACGCTCGAAGCGGTGTGAAGAGTCAGTATGCAGACCGTAGGCTCGAGCACGACCGGTGATGCTCAGAGGGCTGAAGAATGCACATTCCAGCAGCACGTCTTTGGTTTCGGCAGTCACACCGGAGTATTCACCACCAAAAATACCGGCCATGGCCAGTGGACGGCTGTGATCGGCAACCACTAACGTATCGGCGCGCAACGTCACTTCGTTACCGTCCAGCAGCGTCAGCTTCTCGCCCTCTTCGGCCATACGCACCACAATCCCACCATCAATCTTAGCGTGGTCGAAAGCGTGCATTGGCTGGCCCATTTCCAGCAGGATGTAGTTAGTGACATCGACAACCGGATCGATAGAGCGAATACCGCAACGGCGCAACTTTTCCTGCATCCACAGCGGACTGGTTGCATTGGCGTCGATACCTTTAATCACGCGACCTAAATAACGTGGGCACGCATCAGGTGCACTCACCTTAATCGGCATCACATTTTCGATGCTGGCGGCAACAGGATTGATTTGCGGCTCGGTCACCGGTAAACGGTTCAGTACGCCTACTTCACGGGCAATACCCATCATGCCCAAACAATCGGCACGGTTTGGCGTCAGACCAATTTCGATCGCGTTATCGTTAAGTTTCAGGTATTCGCGTACATCCATACCCACTGGTGCATCAGCCGGCAGCTCGATAATGCCATCCGACTCAACCGGAATAGCCAGCTCATCAAACGAGCACAGCATACCTTCAGAAGGCTGACCACGCAGTTTGGCTTTTTTGATTTTGAAATCACCCGGCAGCACAGCACCGACAGTAGCGCAACACACTTTCAGACCCTGACGGCAGTTTGGTGCACCACAAACGATATCAATAGGTTCGCCCGTGCCCACATCCACTTTGGTCACACGCAGCTTATCTGCATCTGGATGCTGAGCGCATTCCACTACATGACCGACAACCACCCCGGTAAACGCCCCAGCAACGGGTTCTACGGCGTCAACTTCCAGACCGGCCATGGTAATTTGTTCTGACAGTTCTTCGGTGCTAATCGCAGGATTCACCCACTCACGCAGCCAAGATTCGCTGAATTTCATCGTGTTCGACTCCTGAAATTATTTGAATTGCTTAAGGAAACGCAGATCGTTCTCGAAGAAAGAACGCAGATCTGTTACACCGTAACGCAGCATGGTCAGACGCTCTACGCCCATACCAAATGCGAAACCGGAGTACACTT
>JBOFCH010000425.1:0-3105 GCA_051645985.1 Plesiomonas sp.
GGGGATCGTGATGTATGGGGTCTCACCGTTTAGCTCCCCGTATGCCTCACACTATGGTCTGCGCCCCGCGATGACGCTGAAATCCAGTTTGATCGCGGTACGGGAGCACAAAGCCGGTGAACCGGTCGGTTACGGCGGCTGCTGGATTAGCGAACGCGATACCCGGATTGGCGTGGTGGCGATTGGCTACGGTGACGGTTACCCGCGCGATGCGGCAACCGGTACGCCGGTACTGCTCAATGGTCGTATCGTGCCGCTGGTCGGCCGCGTGTCGATGGATATGCTGACCGTCGATTTAGGGCCAGACTCACAGGATAAAGTCGGCGATGAAGCCATTTTGTGGGGGGAGGGCTTACCGTGCGAGAAGGTGGCCGAACATACGGGCGTGATCACCTATGAGTTGGTGACCAAATTAACTTCCCGGGTGCAGATGCAATATATCGGTGATTAAGCCGTTAGCGTTTATTCACGAAAAGACAGTCAAAGCGCGGCCTTCGGGTCGCGCTTTATTTTTACCCATTAACTGATGTTACCGATGCGTTATTTTACCCATAAGCGTGGTTGCTCAGTGTGACTCGTTGGCCCACAAGGCATGGCCAAATAGCCGTTTGTTCCAATCTTCCACCCAGCCAGTGTGTAGGCGTTGTAAGACCTTCTCTTGCCAGCTGGCGGACAGCTCCGCACAGTCGGCCATCGCCACTAGCCCGACGTGGTTGAGGGGTTCATTAAAGAAGATATGGTTCATGTGATACAAAGATAAAGGCGTCGAGCCATGGGCTTCGAGGATCAGTTTATCCCCCGGTTGGATCCAACCCGGTTGCAGTACCCGCAATAACCAGCCAGTGCGGCCACTTTTTTGCATCTGGCAAGCCAAGTCAACCACATCAAAACGCAGATTGAGTTTATAGCACGGGGAGCGCGGTTGGCTGATTTGTACCCGTGCTTCGCCTAAGCGGAAGATATCCCCCACATGGCAATTTTCTTCGGTCAGACCGGTGCCTGAGAGGTTCTCCCCAAAGCCACTTGGACGAAAGAATGGCACCTCTGGGTAGCATGCTTGCCAGTAGGCATAATGTTCGGCCGGGTAGTAATGCAAGGCGCGATCCGGTCCACCGTGGTGGCGCAGATCGGCTTGTTCATCGCCTTGTAGGCCGGTTTCGCTCAGGTATACGGCCTCTTGGCAGGGTATTTTGTAAATGCCACTGCACAGGCCGTGCAGGGTTTCGGTTTTAACGCCGATAAATAATTGTATTTCGGTGTCTAACTGCTGTTCGGTATCGTCTGATCCCATGTTTCTTTCTCCTGCGCCAGTCTGCTGCAAAGCGGGCGGGATCGGATGTAGTAATAAAACTGTGATCCTAATCTCTGTCTGGGGGGATGTGGGTTATTGATTGCGCTCAGAGTAGTAAACTTTCATAAAACCCAGCGGTATAGCGGTGATTAGAGCTGTCATCCGCCGGAATTTGTTATTTAATTAAACCAATCTTATGGTTAAACGACCAAGCACTACATGGATGCACCACAATGAACTCGATTAATCCTACTCAGACTGCGGCGTGGCAGGCATTAACGCAACATTATCAATCCATGCGTAATGTGACATTACGCGATTTGTTTGCTGATGATCCCCACCGTTTTAACGCATATTCCGCGGCATTTGAAGACCAATTTTTGTTAGATTATTCAAAAAACCTGATTAATCAATCGACTATACAACAGCTATTGGCGCTGGCACAGGAAACCAAACTGCCAGAGGCGATTGCCGCCATGTTCCGTGGCGACAAAATCAACCGCACCGAAGATCGGGCGGTACTGCATGTGGCTCTGCGTAACCGTAGCAACACGCCTATCATGGTGGATGGTCAGGATGTGATGCCGCAGGTCAATGCGGTACTGGCCAAGATGAAGGCATTTTGTGACAAGGTGATCAGCGGTCAGTGGACCGGTTACACCGGTAAAGCGATCACCGATGTGGTGAATATCGGTATTGGCGGCTCAGATTTAGGCCCTTACATGGTGACCGAGGCGCTCAAACCGTACAAAAACCATCTGAACATGCATTTTGTGTCCAACGTGGATGGTACCCATATTGCTGAGACTTTACAGGGATTGGATCCGGAAACGACCCTGTTCTTGGTGGCCTCCAAGACCTTTACCACCCAAGAAACCATGACTAACGCCCTGAGCGCCCGTGCGTGGTTCTTGGCGAGTGCGCAGGCTCAGGCGCATGTTGCTAAGCACTTTGCGGCATTGTCCACCAATGCTAGCGCTGTCGCCGCGTTTGGTATCGATACCGCTAACATGTTTGAGTTTTGGGACTGGGTCGGCGGCCGCTATTCGCTGTGGTCTGCCATTGGTCTGTCGATTGCGCTGTCGATCGGCTTTGATAACTTCGAGCAACTGCTGTCTGGCGCACACGCGATGGATCGCCATTTTGCCGAAACCGATTTGGCGCATAACTTACCGGTACTGCTGGCGTTGATTGGCCTGTGGTACAACAATTTCTTCGGTGCGGAAACCGAAGCCATTTTGCCGTATGACCAGTACATGCACCGCTTCGCGGCGTACTTCCAGCAGGGCAACATGGAGTCCAACGGGAAGTATGTGGATCGCAATGGTCAGCCGGTAGACTACCAGACTGGCCCGATTATCTGGGGCGAGCCGGGCACCAACGGTCAGCACGCGTTCTATCAGTTGATCCACCAAGGCACCAAGTTGATCCCGTGTGACTTTATCGCGCCGGCGGTCAGCCACAATCCACTGGGCGACCACCATGCCAAGCTAATGTCCAACTTCTTCGCCCAGACTGAAGCGTTGGCGTTTGGTAAAACGGCAGCCGAAGTAGAAGAGGAGTTTGCGCTGGCCGGTAAATCGGCCGCCGAAGTGGCACATATCGTGCCGTTCAAGGTGTTTGAGGGCAATCGCCCGACCAACTCTATCTTGCTGCGCGCTATCACCCCATACAGCTTAGGGGCATTGATTGCGCTGTATGAACACAAGATCTTTACTCAAGGCGCAATCTTGAATATCTACAGCTTCGATCAGTGGGGTGTGGAGCTGGGTAAACAGCTGGCGAACCGTATCCTGCCGGAGTTGCACGATAAA
>JBOFCH010000426.1:0-21609 GCA_051645985.1 Plesiomonas sp.
TGCGTTGCTTTGGCCTTGATTGATTTGCTGTAACAGCAGATAGGCTTCCCGTCCACGCTCCAGACGTGGCAGCGTCTCGTTCATCAGTGGCACTAATCCGGGAACCGGTTTATCCAGCGAATGGGTGGCTAAAATCCCCAACAGTGCCGGGAGCTTGATGGCAAAATCATTCTTTTGTTCTTCCTGATTGGGCCACGCCACCAGATGAAACGGTGCCGGTGCCGGTGAGGTATGCCATTCCCCTTCCATCGCCGCCAGTTTGACCGGTTGCAGTTTGGCCACTTCAAAGGCGGAGCTGTCACCCATCTGGATAGCGCCGAGGATCGAGAGCATGCCGAAACAAGAGGCGACAGAGAACGAGCGCAGGGCAAAGCCGCGGTCACGACCGCGCAGTAGATAATAGGCGCTGATAGCCATCACGAACATCGCTCCCGCCACATAACCGGCGGTGACGGTGTGCACAAACTTAACTTGGCTAACCGGGTTAAACACTAGATCGCTAAAGCTAATCATCTCCATCCGCATAGTTTGGAAATTAAAGCTGGCACCGGTGGGGTATTGCATCCAGCCGTTGGCATTTAAGATCCACAATGCTGAAATATTGGAGCCGAAGGCCACCAGCCAAGTAGCGAGTAAGTGCTGGTATTTATTCAGCCGATCCCAACCAAAGAAAAACATTCCGACGAAGGTGGATTCGAGGAAAAAGGCCAAGAGCGCTTCCATCGCCAGCGGCGCACCGAAAATATCCCCCACATAGTGGGAGTAATAGGACCAGTTAGTCCCGAACTGGAACTCCATGGTCAGACCGGTGGCAACGCCGAGGGCAAAGTTAATCCCGAACAGCTTGCCCCAAAACTTGGTCATATCGCGGTAGACGGTTTTGCCGGTGACCACATACAAACTTTCCATGATCACCAGCAAAAACGACAGCCCGATGGTTAGAGGTACAAAAATAAAGTGATAGAGCGCGGTGAGTGCAAATTGCAACCGCGACAGATCAACAACATCCAACATGTTGACTCCTTCCAGAACTCTTGCCTGTGACGCGCAGGGTACGTGACAAGCCGTGAATGAGAACGCTAAACAGCAAGCGGGGCGCAAGCCCGTATGGGATCTCCAGACACCGGCTCACTGATGCGCGATGACAGGCAATAGGCGTCCCTGGCGATAGAGTAGACTTTCACCAGAGAAAACAAAGCGTCGGGATACTGCTTGCGGTTGTTATTAACGGGTTGTTTCTTTTTTGGGTAAACGCTCATAGGTACTACAAAATGCTACTCGTCTGTTTTGCGGCGCGATTTTTACTGTTTTTTATTAGAAATGGTCGCTTAACTATTCGTTTCAGCTCTCATCGTTGGCATTAAAATGAATAGTTAACGTTTAAATCAATTTATCCCTTGTTGTGTTGCGGTTATGGTTTGGTGAAATTGATGCGCCATGAAGGTTGTGTCTGTTGCTTACCTGCGGGGTTATTGATCCCCAACAAGAAAGGATGATTTATGAGCGAGCTGTCTGTCTCTCCTTCACCCGCGTCTGGCGGTATCAACCGCAGCAGTGTGATTTTGGCGGCGGATCTTCTGTTGCTGGGGCTGCTCTTGGCTTTCTTACCGTTTGAGCCGGCGGCCAACAAAGGGCTGGCCCTGATGGTATTTATTGGTGTGTTGTGGCTGACCGAAGCCTTGCATGTCACCCTCACGGCGCTGTTGGTGCCGATTATGGCGGTGGCGCTTGGCTTGCTGGAGGCACCCAAAGCGCTGTCGATGTTTGCCGATCCGATCATTTTCCTGTTCTTCGGTGGCTTTGCGCTGGCGACTGCGCTGCATATTCAGGGCATTGACCGTTTGCTGGCTAACCAGCTGCTGCTGGCGGCACGAGGCCGGATGGGGGGGGCGGTGATGATGCTGTTCGGGGTGTCGGCCGCCTTATCGATGTGGATCAGCAATACAGCCACCGCCGCAATGATGCTGCCGTTGGCGCTTGGCGTGCTGGCGCAGCTGGATAGCGAAAAAGATCACCGCACCTTTGTCTTTGTGCTGCTGGGAATTGCCTACAGTTGCAGTATCGGTGGCTTGGGGACGTTGGTGGGTAGTCCACCGAATGCGATTGCTGCGGCGCAGCTGGGGCTGGATTTTGCCGGTTGGATGAAGTTTGGTATTCCGGTGATGTTGGTTACCATGCCGTTGATGATTGGCTTGCTCTATCTGTTGCTGCGTCCAAATCTGCGCCATACCTTTAAGGTGGAAGTCGAGACCTTGAGCTGGACGCGTCCTCGTTTGTTGGCGTTGGTTATTTTTGCTCTGACGGTTGTGTGTTGGATCTTCAGCACTCAGATCAGTACCGCGCTGGGCGGCGTGAAGCAGTTTGACTCACTGGTGGCCTTAAGTGCCGCGGTCTTGATTGGCGCTTGTGGCGTGGCCAATTGGCAGCAGATCCAAAAAAACACCGAGTGGGGCGTGTTGATGCTGTTCGGTGGTGGCCTAACCTTAAGTGCGGTGCTCAAAGAATCGGGGGCCAGCGTGGTGATGGCCAACGGCATGGCCGATATTTTCGGTGCCGGACACTGGTTTATCATCATTCTGGCGGTGGCGGCCTTTATCATCTTCCTGACCGAATTCACCTCTAACACCGCCAGCGCTGCGCTGTTGGTGCCGGTGTTTGCCACGGTAGCTGAAGCGCTGGGAATGCCGTCGGCACTGCTGACGCTGGTGATCGGAATGGGCGCATCGTGTGCCTTTATGTTACCGGTGGCCACACCGCCGAATGCCATCGTGTTTGGTACCGGGCAGATCCGGCAAAGCGAGATGGTGCGGGTGGGGATCTGGCTGAACTTGATGTGCGTCGGTATTGTGACTCTGTTTGCCTGGTTTGTGTGGCGCTAACAGCCTCTATCCCATTAGGCGCAAGCGGCTAAGTTGAACCGTGCAATGACCTGAACCTTGTCGGTGAGGTTTAAAGCGCGTTCATGTTAGCAGTTAGCAGTTAGCCGTCCATGTTAGAAATGGCTATGCTTGCATAGCCATATTCTTTTTAAGGTCTAAAACGCTTCAGCTCTCAGATTGATAATTTGTAGCATATTTGACTAGTTGTCCTCTGGCTGAATGTTTTTATTTGGTTATCTTTGTGTGAAATAAAGGTGTGCCTATCAGCATATTTATAGGCATACCGGCCGCAGGTCGTATTTTCACAGGGAGTTTTACCATATGGCCGATGTTCCTCTCACTCCGGCGCTGGGTGCCGGTGTTAACCGTAATGGCATCATTATCCTGCTGGATATGGCGCTGTTTGCCTTATTACTCAACGTATTACCTTTTAGCCCGGATGCGAACAAAGGCTTGGCGCTGATGGTGTTCATCGGGGTGTTGTGGCTGACCGAAGCGCTGCATGTCACCTTGACGGCGCTCTTGGTCCCGCTGGTGGCCGTGGGGCTGGGTCTGCTGGATGCACCTAAGGCGCTGTCTTCTTTTGCCGATCCGATCATTTTCCTGTTCTTCGGCGGTTTTGCGCTGGCCACGGCGCTGCATATTCAAGGCCTAGATCGACTGATTGCTAATCGTCTGATGGTGCTGGCGCGCGGCAAGATGTCTACCGCGGTGATGCTGCTGTTCGGGGTCACCGCGGGCCTTTCGATGTGGATCAGTAACACGGCCACCGCCGCCATGATGCTGCCATTGGCGCTCGGGGTGTTAAGTAAGCTCGATAGTGAAAAAGACAGCCGTACCTTTGTGTTTGTGCTGCTCGGGGTGGCGTACAGCGCCAGTATCGGTGGCTTGGGGACGTTGGTGGGTAGCCCACCGAACGCGATTGCTGCGGCGCAGCTGGGACTGGATTTTGCCGGTTGGATGAAATTCGGCTTGCCCGTGATGTTGGTCACCATGCCGGTGATGATAGCGGTGCTGTATCTGGTACTGCGCCCGAACCTCAAGCATGTGGTCAGTATTGAAACCGAAACCATGGTGTGGACACCGGCACGAATGATCACCTTGAGTATCTTTGCCATGACGGTGGTGTGCTGGATTTTCAGTAGCCAAATCAGTGTGCTGTTGGGCGGTGTGAAGCAGTTTGACTCGCTGGTGGCGTTAAGTGCGGCGGTACTGATTGGTGCCAGTGGGGTGGCGAATTGGCAGCAGATCCAGAAAAACACCGAGTGGGGCGTATTGATGCTGTTCGGTGGTGGCTTAACCTTGAGTGCGGTGTTGAAAGACTCCGGCGCAAGCTTGGTGATGGCCAATGGGATGGCCGATGTTTTCGGTGCCAGCCACTGGTTCATTATTATTCTGGCGGTGGCGGCTTTTATCATCTTCCTGACCGAGTTCACCTCCAACACCGCCAGTGCCGCGCTGCTGGTACCGGTGTTTGCCACCGTGGCCGAAGCGCTCGGGATGCCACCGTTATTGCTGACCTTGGTGATCGGGATGGGCGCGTCGTTTGCCTTTATGCTGCCGGTAGCGACCCCGCCTAACGCCATCGTGTTCGGTACCGGTCTGGTGCGTCAGCGTGACATGATCCGGGTCGGTTGGTGGCTGAATCTGGTGTGCATTTTGGTTATCAGTTTGTTCGCTTGGTTTGTGTGGCTGTAATCACATTTTTCTGTTCTCACGCAAGGAGCCTGCTAGAATGCAGGCTCCGTTTTCTGATGCGTGGTTCTTCCCGTGCGTTTAGTTGATCGCGAATTTATCTTTCGCCATTACCGGGCCTATCACGCGCTGCGTGTCGGTGTTGCCTTCCTGCTAACCTTGATCCTGTTACATTATGCGCCGCTCGGCCATAGCCCGTGGGTGTTGGTGACCTTGCTGGTGGTGATGAGTAACATCCCCTACATGGGCGGTGTGTGGCAAAAAGGCTGGCACCGTATTCTCGGCACTCTGATTGGCGCTGCCGCCGGTCTGATTAGTATCAAAATGCAGCTGATTGCACCGTGGGTAGCATGGGCGTGGATGAGCCTAGTCGCGACGGCCTGTGGGTATTACGGCCTCGGCAAGCGCCCGTATGTGGCGATGCTGTGTGGGATCACGCTAGCCATGATTGGCTGGGGCGGGATGGAAGGCGAGCAAGAAGCCTTGTGGCGCGCCGCCGATGTGCTGATTGGCACCGTGCTGGCGATCTTCTTTAGCAGTATCTTCCCGCAACATGCGTCACGCCGTTGGCAATTGCTGCTCAGTGATAACCTCAAAGCGATGGCGCAGCTGTATCAGGTGCACCGCTCGGAAGCGCTGTTGCAGTCGCTCGACAGTGAGCAAGCCATCAAAACTATCTATACCCGTCATCTTTCCATGCGGCCACTGTTGGCGCCAGCGTCACGCGAGCACTTTTTACCGCTGGAAACCCTCAACGAAATTCAAAACTTGCTGCGCCTGATGCTGAGCACGTTGGAGCTGTTGGTGAGCACGCATCAAGCCTACTCGGATGCCCAGATCCACTGGGAACTACCCAAGCTCAAAGCCGAACAGATGCAGTTGGCTCGCGCCATCAATGCTCAAGCCATGCGCTTGCGTGGGCAAGATGCGTCGCGCCCCGATAGCGGTATGTTTGAAACGTTCGTGCAGGCGGGCGTAGTGCCACTGCGTGAAGCCGGACGTTTGCCACTTAGCCCATTTGGTTATCTGTGGCTCAACCGGGAGTTGGCGCGTCAATTTACGCGGTTGCAGGGGTTATTGTTACAGGCCGAGCCGCCACGTAAGCGCACGCGTCAACAAAAAGAGGCCCTAGGCGCGGAATAAGCCGAACACGCTGGTCGTGGCATTGCGTCTTGGGCGCTTTCGCTCGCATAATAGACAAATGCGGACAATGACCGCGCTGTCGGATGCAGGAGAAGGATATGATGCCATGGCAACGAACCTTGTGGCTGGGCGGTGTGCTGGTGACGCTGGTGGCCGCACCATGGAGTCGCGCGTTGGCCGATGTGCCGGTACTGTTTCAGGTGCACGAGGAGGTGATCTCCCGCGGTTACCAGATGCCGATTGCTGGCCCGTATCCGGCGCAGGTGATCCCCGCCGACTGTGAGCCATATCTGCAACATAATCAATTCGATGTACTGGCTGTCGAGCCGGTGCATTTTGCTTTTAATCGTAGCGAGCTTAACCCTGCCGATCAGGCCATCGTGCGCTGTGTCGCACGGGTGATGCAGCAAAGCGACCTGCGCGTCGGGCTGGTGGGGAATACCGACAGCATTGGTAGCGCCGCGTATAACCAACAGCTTGGGATGCGCCGGGCGCAATCCACCGCGGGCAGTTTATTGAATAACAGTGCGCCGGCTGAGCAAATCGGGCCACTGCGCAGTGCCGGTAAACGTGAACCGGTAGCGACCAACAGCACCGCCGCCGGTCGCGCCCAGAACCGGCGGGTACAGTTTGTGATTGAGTGAAGATTGTCGCTGACGGATCTTCAAAATGAAAGCATCAGGATGAGAGCATAATGATACAAGGATATGTAAGGCGTACTCGAGCGCGTTGGCTCGCGCTACTGGGCATGGCACTGATGCTGATGGGAGCCAGCGTTGCCGCGGCTGAGGCGTTACAACCCGATCCCGCATGGCTGGAAGGGCGACTGGATAACGGCCTGCACTGGCAGATCCTCAATACCCCACAACGGCCTTCTGATCGGATTGAACTGCGCTTGTTGGTGCGTACTGGCTCGTTACAAGAGCGTCCGCAACAGGCCGGTTATGCTCACTTCCTCGAACACATGGCCTTTAATGGTACGGCTCGTTTTCCCGAGCAAGCCATTCGCGAGTTATGGCAACACGCCGGGCTGACGTTTGGCGATGATCTCAATGCCGCCACCGAGTATGACAACACCCTGTACCGCATCAGCTTGCCGGTGGATAAACCACAATTACTGGTTCCGGCACTGACTTGGCTCAGTGATGTGGCCGGTGGGCTGACGTTGCAACCGGCACAAGTGTCGGCTGAGCGTGGCGTGATCCTCGGCGAAAGTCTGACCCGTGATAAAAATCAGCGCACGGCGTATCAGCAGTGGTGGGACTATCAAATCCAAGGCTCACCCTTGGCGCAGCATGATCCGATTGGCGACGCGGCGGTGATCCGCACGGCCACTCGTGAACGGTTGCAGACGTTCTACCGGCAGTGGTACACCCCGGATGCGATGACCCTGCTGATCAGCGGTAATGTGGATCCGCGTAAGGTGGCAGCGGAAATTGCTACCCTGTTCGCACCGCTAACAGGAAAACGCAGCGTGCCGGTGCCGCCGGCCGTACTGCCGCCTTTGGCGGCCAGCCCCGTACAAATCAGCGCGCATAAGCAGCTGAATAACCAATTGTTGTTGGTCTGGGATCAGGCTTGGCAACCGCCGCAGGATAGCGCAGCGTTAGCCGATCGCTGGCTGAGCGATCTGGTGCGTAGCTTGATCCGCCAGCGTCTGAATGATGCTATCAGTCAGCAAGGTAGTCAGCCAATCAGCTTAGCGCTCGGTTGCAGTGTCCGTTATGCCCGTGAGTCGTGCGCCCTGAGTGTGGAAACCGATGCCGAACAGCGCCAGAAGTGGCTACAGTTTTTGGCTTCCGAGTTGGGGCGTCTGCGTCAGCATGGCATTTTGCCGAGCGAACTGACGCTGGCGCATCGGCTGGCGAACGATGATCTGAGCCGGTTTTATGAACAGTATGCTCGGATGACCAGCGCCGACTTTATTCAGCAACGCCTGTTTTCGTTGGTCTCTGGCGCGCCAGATCTGGGGCCGGAGCAGTACCAGCGTTTGCGCACGGCTTTTTTACAAAACCTCAGTTTGGAGCGGGTCAATCAAGAATTGCAGCGTCAGTTAGCCATCGAGCCAGTACTGGTGTTGATGCAGCCACAAAGTGAACCGGCCCAGTCGGCCGATACTCTGATGCAGGCGTGGCGCTTTTTGTCGAGCCAGCCACAGGCCGCGTTGAACCACAATGAATCTGGCGCTGCGGCCGTTCAGCAAATGTTGGCGACACCACCCCAAGTGGGGCAGATAGCGGAACAGCAAAGTTGGCCGCAATGGCGAATGAGCCGTGCGCTGTTGAGTAATGGCTTATCGGTCTTGGTACGCCAAGAGCCACAGGCCAAAGACCGGATTTATTTGCGTCTGCGCGCGCGCGGCGGGGTGCGCTCATTACCGGCTGAGTTGTTGCCCGCCAGTCAGTTGCTGGGGGTGTGGGGCGCACACGGTGTTGGGCCGCTAGATCGTAATCAGTTGCAGCAGTTTATTGAGGTCAACCGATTGGAGTTGTGGCCACTGCTCAATCTGAGTCAACACGGGCTGGGTGGGTCGGCCGACGTGGCGCATCTGGATGCATGGCTGGCGATGGCGCGTCAAAGCTTGCTGGCACCCAAGTTGGACAATCAGGTTCTGGATGATATCCGCAACCAACAGGCCGGTCAGTTAACCCAATATCTGTCTACAGCGCAGGGGCGCTTTAATCAGGCTCTGGCCCAGCATCTGTTCCCGCATAACCATTATGCGCAGCTGCCAACACCAGCGCAGTTACAACAGGTATCGCTTAAACAGTTACAGGCGTTACATCAGATTTTTGTCTCGACGTTGCAAGATGCGGAGCTGGTGGTGGTGGGCGATGTCGATCCGGCGACGGTCTTTGTCCTGACGGCGCGCTATCTGGGTGGGATCGATCTGGGCGGCGCGCCGCAGTGGTCGCGCTATCCTTTCTTGTTACGTCGTAGTGCGCCTTTGGTGCAGCAGGATAATCCCGAAGATCGCACGTTAGTGGTCGAGTCGCGGCTGTCGGTTCCGGCGATGCAAGACGATCTGGCACACCGATTAGCCCATGACATGCTGCTGCGGATCATGCAGCAGCGTTTGGACAACCGCCTGCGTGAAGCTTTGGGGCTGACGTACGGCGTGACGGTCGAGATGGATTATCCCGACACTGACATGCAACTGAACCTGCTGCAAATTCGGGCGCTGGTCGCGCCGGATAAACAAGAGCCAGCGCAAGAAGCGATTGCCGAACAGCTGGCGCTGCTCTTGGAGAACGGCATCAGTGAACAGGAGTTTAACCAAGCTCGTGGTCAAGTGGCGACCTCGTGGCAAGATCTCTGGCGTCAACCGGCCGCCATCGTTGAACTGCTGAGCCAGTACCGACTGGCGGGTTACCCACTGGAAGAGGTGATGGCGGTTAATCAGGTGTTGAGTGAGATCAGCGAGCAGACGGTGCGCGATCTGATGCTACACTATCTGCGTGCGCCGGGTCAGCTAAGTGCGCTGTTTGCCCCGCCACCGCTAACGACCCCGACCAACGCGATACCGACCAAGGCACCGCCAGCCAAGACGCTGCCGTCAACACAATAAGGCGTTACCCCTCAGCTCATCAATCGATAGCTGACTTAGCCCTCGTATACTCAGCCCTCGTTATATCGAGGGCTTAGCTCACTAGACTTAGCTCACCAAATAGGTGCCAGTCCCAAAGGCAATATGGGTGCCATGCTCGTTATGCAGCTCCATCCGAGTGACGACGACCTTGTTCCCCGCTCGGATCAAGTGGCCAGTGGCTATCAGCGTCTGACCCCGACCGGGGCGCAAGTAGTCAATACGCAGATCGATGGTGCCGACTTTACTGAGACGCTCAGCCAGCAGACTTTCGGTCAGCGGTTCGCTTTGCGTCAATGCGGATGTAGCCGCCAAGATCCCACCGACGACATCTAGAATGGCGGCTGTCACCCCGCCATGCAAAATACGGTGTTGCGGGTTGCCAATCAGCTCATCACGCATCGGTACGCGGATCTCGACGAAATCGGCCTCATTTTGGGTCAGCTGCATATTTAACAGGCGATTAAACGGCATGTCCTGCATAAAGATCTGGCCGATAAAATCCCGTGCTTGTGCCACAGAAAGATAAGGGGATGACATAAAGGAAGACTCCTTGTCCATAAGCGATAACGGCTGCGTGTGTGACTGCGTACATGACTATGCGTGTGACAAAAATGTTGCGTTAGTGTTTTTACTTTAAAGCAGTGCCGATGAAAAAACACGCACAAATGCGTGAGTTACCGTTGTATTTTTTACTCACACAAAAGGACTTGATATTACTAACTACCGGGGTGCATTCCCTGCTAGGATGCGCGCACGATAACCCGATCCAACCCGGTAACTTGACGCAGTGCAGGGCCGGGCCGGATGTAGACAGAGGTAAAAGAGGAGTAATTATGTCAGGTATGCGCGGATGGCTGAGCACCGGACTGGTTCTGGGCAGCGTATTAGGCAGCGCTGGGGTATTGGCTCAGGAAACGGATGTGGATACGGCCAGTATGGCACCAACGAGCGAAGCGAGCATCGATGCCACAACGACTGATCGCGATACCGCGACGCATCCGAATTATGCTGGTCGGATCGCCAACTTGCTGGAGCGCCATGACACGCCGTTTCTGCTGATCCCGTATGACACCAATTACCTGCTTTATACCTACACCAGCCGCATCAACCGAGAGATGTACGCCAACCGTGGCTATGATGCGCAAGATCTGCGCAAGGATAACATCAAGTTTCAGCTCAGCTTTGCGTTTCCTATCTGGCGTGGGGCCTTGGGCCAGAACTCGGTGATTGCCGCTGCCTACACCCAGAAATCGGTCTGGCAGGCCACCAACTTCTCCATTTCCGCGCCGTTTTTGGAAACCAACTACGAGCCGCGTCTGTTTACTGCGTGGAGCACCGATTATCACTGGGCCGGCTGGAACTTTAAGGAGCTGGAATTTGGCTTTGTACACCAGTCTAACGGCCGTGGTTATGATTACTTTGACGAGCAAAACGAAAGACACGATACCTCTCGCAGCTGGAATCGGGTTTATGCTCGGGTGATGGCCCAACGCGGGAACTGGATGGTGGATCTGGAGCCGTGGGTACGGGTGGACTCGGATAAAAATGATGATAATCCGGATATCGTCGATTACCTTGGCCATTACCGTTTGCAGGTGGGCTACAAGTCGGGTGCCAGTGTTTATAGCATGGAAGGGCGCTATAACTGGGATTCGGACAAAGGCAGTGTCCAGCTGGGCTGGAGTTATCCACTGACGCCGAGTGTCCGTTTTTATACCCAGTTGTTTACCGGCTATGGTCAGACGTTGATTGACTACAACTACCGGCAGACCGCGTTCGGGATCGGGGTGATGCTGAACGACATCATGTGATGGCTGATGGTACTGGCAAGCCAGCGTTACAGTTAGCGCATGAGTTGGCTCGCTGAACCTCAGCAATAAGCGCTGCGCCAAGATCAGATAGCGACAAACGGCGGGAGTGTTTTTACAATACCGCCTTTGTGTGTTTTCTTAAGATAGGATGGCGGCGTGTCAGTGGCGGAAATTTCTCCAGCTCCTTCAGCGGCCGCGCAGGTTCTGCGCGACGTGTTCGGTTATCAGTCGTTCCGACCGGGTCAGGCGGCGATCATCGAACGGGCGCTGCACGGCCGTGATAATTTGGTCATCATGCCCACCGGCGGTGGCAAATCGCTGTGCTATCAGGTTCCGGCTCTGCTGTTGCCCGGTTTGACGTTAGTTATCTCGCCTCTGATTTCGTTGATGAAAGATCAGGTGGATCAGTTACGCGCCAATGGCGTAGCCGCCGCCTGTTTGAACTCGACCTTAAGCCGTGATGATCAGTTGCAGGTCATGCAAGAGGCGCGTAACGGCACAATTAAGTTGCTGTATGTCTCGCCAGAGCGTTTATTGACTGGCGGTTTGCAACAGCAGCTGAGCCAGTGGCCGTTGTCATTGCTCGCCGTGGACGAGGCACATTGTATCTCGCAGTGGGGGCATGATTTTCGCCCCGAGTACCGCGCGCTGGGTGAGATTAAACAGCGTTTCCCGCAGCTGCCCGTGATGGCGCTGACCGCAACCGCCGATGACACCACCCGCCAAGACATCGTGCGCCATCTGGCGCTCACCGATTACGATCTGCATCTGGGCAGTTTTGACCGTCCTAATATCCGCTATACGCTGGTGGAGAAATTCAAACCGGCCGAGCAGCTGCTGCGTTATGTGCAAGAGCAGCGCGGCAAGAGCGGTATCATCTACTGTAATAGCCGCACCAAGGTGGAAGATACGGCCCAGCGGCTCAAAGCACGTGGCCTTAGCGCCGCCGCCTATCACGCCGGGTTGACCACCGAGCGGCGCAGTGAAGTACAAGAGGCTTTCCAGCGCGATGATTTGCAAATCGTGGTGGCGACCGTGGCCTTCGGTATGGGGATCAACAAACCTAACGTGCGCTTCGTGGTGCATTTTGATATCCCGCGTAACATCGAGTCTTACTATCAGGAAACCGGCCGCGCGGGGCGCGATGGTTTGCCGGCTGAAGCGGTGTTGTTCTTTGACCCGGCGGATATGGTGTGGCTGCGGCGGATGCTGGAAGAGAAAGAACCCGGCCCGGTGCGGGATGTCGAAACCCACAAGCTCAATGCCATGGGCGCGTTTGCTGAGGCCCAGACGTGCCGCCGTTTGGTGTTGCTGAATTATTTTGGCGAAAGCCGTCAGGAGCCTTGTGGTAACTGCGATATTTGCCTCGACCCGCCTAAGCGTTACGATGGCTTGCAAGATGCGCAAAAAGCCTTGTCGTGCATTTATCGGGTTGGACAACGGTTTGGCTTGGGCTATGTGGTGGAAGTTCTGCGTGGCGCGCAGAGTCAGCGGATCCGTGATTATGGGCACGATAAACTATCGGTGTACGGCATTGGGCGTGAGCACAGCCATGAGCATTGGGTGAGTGTGCTGCGTCAGCTGATCCATCTGGGCTTTGTCAGCCAGAATATCGCTCAGCACTCGGCACTACAGCTGACCGAGGCTGCCAGGCCCCTGTTACGTGGCGACGTCAGTTTGCAGTTAGCTCAGCCGCGGGTTGCCTTGGGTAAACTGCGTAGCAGTGCCAAGACCTTACTCAGCCACTATGATCGGCAGCTGTTTGCCAAGCTGCGTAAGCTGCGCAAGTCCATTGCCGATGAAGAAGGCATCCCACCGTATGTGGTGTTTAACGATGCCACCTTGCAGGAGATGGCCGAGCAGATGCCGACCACCGCGCGTGACATGCTGAGTGTAAACGGGGTCGGACAACGTAAACTAGAGCGCTTTGGCTCACCGTTCTTGCACCTGATCCGCGAGCATATCGATACGGAATAGGCGTAAACGCAAAAGTAAAAGGTATAGATCACACCCTAGAACAAGGCCTCGCACGTTGATAGGTCGTGCTTCGCAGCCGTTCGGCAGTTGTGCGCTGTTAATGCGCCGCCCCAAGCTATCACTGGCGCGGCGTACGGGTTAAGTTAATCAGGGCAAGTCAAACAGCAAGAATTCACTGTCGCTGTCAGCACTGATCTGCAACAGGTTCTCTTCCCACAGCGCCAATCCATCACTGTTTTCCAAACGCTCACCATTGACGGTTACGCTACCGCTGACCAGTTGCAGCCACAGCCGACGGTTATCCTGCAAGGTATAGGTTGCTTGCTCGCCTTGCTGGAGGATCCAGCGCCACAGCTGCATATCTTGAAAGACCTGTAACGAGCCGTCGCGCGCATCGGGCGATAAGATCAGTTGCGCACCCGGCAGCGGCTCAAACTGGCGCTGGGCATAGCGCGGCTCCAATCCTTTTTGTTGTGGCAAGATCCAAATCTGGAACAGATGCAACAGCTCATCACTGCGTGGGTTGTATTCGGAGTGACGGATCCCAGTCCCTGCGCTCATGATTTGGAATTCACCGGCATGCACCTCGGTGGTGTTGCCCATACTGTCTTTGTGCGCGACACGTCCTTGGCGCACGTAAGTCAGGATCTCCATATCTTTATGTGGATGGGTGGGAAAACCGCAGCCCTCATCGATGAAATCTTCGTTGATCACCCGCAGGGCAGAAAAACCCATGTAGCTGGGATCAAAATAGTCAGCAAAAGAGAAGCTGTGCCAGGTATCTAGCCAGCCGTGATTGGCATGGCCACGTTGCTCGCTTTTTCTCAGATGTAACATACACACCTCCCGGACTTGATAGGTTCAGTGTAGTTCGTAGCACGATGAAAAAAAGCGCAAAAAACGCACAAAACTTTTCGATTTTTACGAAGAGTTACGGCCGTAAGCCGATGGTAAGCATGATGGATAGTGAATGGATAACGGAGGGATAGCAGAGGGATAGCAGAGGGATAGCAGAGGGATGGCAGAGAGATCTTGTCGCGAGAGTATTCGCTACCCGATAAAAAAATGCCGTCCGGTCAGTGCCGGACGGCATCACATAAGCATTGGCGCCAGACTAACGTTTACAGAGCGAAACGGTTAGTCATCTGTTGCAAGTGCACGGCCAATTGACTGAGTTCCGCACAAGCCTGCGCGGTCTGATTGGCACCTTGCGCCACTTCATCCGAGGCATTATGGATATTCACAATGCTACGGTTCAGCTCTTCGGTGACCGAGTTTTGCTCTTCGGTCGCGCTGGCAATCTGGGTGTTCATATCCGAGATCCGGATCACCGCCTGATTGATTTGCTCGATGGTAGCACCGGCATTGCGCGCCTGTTCGACACTGGTCTGCATCTGCTGACGGCTGATCTGCATGGCTTGACCGGCTTCGGCGGCACGAGACTGCAACACTTCGATAATCTTATTGATTTCGGCGGTGGAGTCTTGGGTACGCTGCGCCAGTGTGCGCACTTCGTCGGCCACCACGGCAAAGCCGCGACCTTGCTCACCGGCACGTGCCGCTTCGATGGCCGCGTTCAGCGCCAACAGGTTAGTTTGGTCGGCAATGTTGCGGATCACATCCAGTACCACGCTGATGCTGGCACTGTCTTGCTCCAGTTGTTGCACCACTTGACCGGAGTGTTCGATTTCCTGTGCCACCGCTTCGATACTGTGAATGGCGCTATGTACCACTTTGCTGCCAGAGCCAGAAGACTCCGTCGCATCGTGCGCGGCAGAAGCGGCATCGGTAGTATTCCGAGATACTTCCATCACGGTGGATTGCATCTCGTTCATCGCCGTCGCCAGCTGTGATACCTCACTTTGCTGCTGCTGCATGCCGTGCGATGACTGCTCGGCAATGGCGCTCACCTCTTCTACTGCGGTGCTCAGCTGAGACACGGAGGAGGTGATCTCGTTAACCAAGGTGTGCAGGCCTTCTTTCATCTGGCGGATCGCTTTAGCCAGATGACCAATTTCATCGTTGGCCATTTTACCGGAGTCGATGAACTCACACAGCGCGCCACGGCCAAGGTTACCGCCAGCAATTTGTTTTGCCTGATCGACCAGCAGCAGCAGTGGATCGCGGATCTGACGGGTCAGGATAGTCGCAAAGGCCACCACTAAGACCACCGCCACAGCGATACAGATAAAGATGCTGATTTTCGCCGAAGAGAAGACTTTCTCTGCCGTCTGACGACCGTCAACCGCATAGGCTTGGTTGATGTTCATCAGTTCGGTGGTTTGTTCATTCAGCTTTTGATAAGCCGGGATCCCTTGGGTCAAAAACAGATGACGGGCTTGTGGCACATCGCCACGATTTAACAGATCCATAACCTGACGATGCAGGCCTAAATAGGAAAGCCAGTCATTCTTCACGTTATTGAAGGTGGTGCGTTCGTGATCGCTGTACACCAGTGGGGCATATTGGGTCAGTACATCATCGATTTGTGCGGGGAAGCTTTGCAGCACACGCTGGTATTCGGCATTACGAGAAGGGTCGTCGTATACCACGAAGATCCCCAGTTCATAGCGCCGAAAATCACCGATAGTTTTACTGATTGCCGCCGCCACTCGGATGCTTGGCATCACATTATCGGTTAAATCCATCGATTCGTTGTTCAGGCGGGTGAACTGCAACAGTGAAAACAGGCCGATCCCGATGATCAACAGACACAACAGCGAAAACGACGCCGTCAGCTTTTTGCCGATGGAAAAATGTTTAAATAACATATCACTATTCTCGTTTAGCAGGGGTGAGCAAATCAGAAAGAGACTGTCATCGGTAGGATGGGGGATCCTAGCCGGTACGATCAGATACATTTATCCTTGTATGCTCTACATAGCGGCCGCAAGCGGACAGAATTAAGCCAAAAAATATTAAAAAGTGTGTCTGAAAATGCAGGCGATGACGTTTTTTTAACGCAACATAATGATTTTTATTAGATAAAATGCGCTGCACGTGGAGGGGAGGGACTTCGCGTATTTTTACATGATATTACCTTGTGTCACGTGGAGTATGTTAGGCCGCCCCACAAAAGGGCCGCCTAACGAGACTCACGTGGAGGTAAGCCTTACATCGCGAAGCGGTTGGTGACTTGTTGCAGATGGGTAGCCAGTTGGCTCAGTTCGGCGCAGGCTTGTGCGGTTTGAGTGGATCCTTGTGCCACTTCATCGGAGGCGTTGTGAATAGTCACAATGCTGCGGTTCAGCTCTTCAGTTACCGAGTTTTGTTGTTCGGTAGCGCTGGCGATTTGGGTGTTCATGTCCGAAATTTGCATTACGGCTTGATTGATCTGACGAATCGTCGTGCCGGCATTATGTGCTTGCTCAACACTGGTATGCATTTGCTGACGGCTCACTTGCATTGCCTGACCGGCCTCGGCGGCGCGAGATTGCAGCATCTCAATGATTTTGTTGATCTCAGCGGTGGAATCTTGCGTGCGCTGTGCCAGCGTGCGCACTTCATCGGCCACCACGGCAAAGCCGCGCCCTTGCTCACCGGCGCGCGCCGCTTCGATCGCCGCATTCAGTGCCAGTAAATTGGTTTGGTCGGCGATGTTACGGATCACATCCAGTACCACGCTGATGCTGGCACTGTCTTGCTCCAGTTGTTGTACCACCTGGCCGGAGTGTTCAATTTCTTGCGCCACTTGCTCGATGCTGCTGATCGCATCTTGTACGACCTTGCTGCCGGTGTCGGAGGCGTTGGACGCCTGATGAGCGGAGGACGCGGCATCGGTGGTATTACGAGAGACTTCCTGCACCGTGGATTGCATTTCATTCATGGCCGTGGCCAGCTGAGATACCTCACTCAGTTGTTGCTGCATGCCATGAGAGGATTGCTCGGCAATGGCACTGACTTCTTCTACCGCGGTACTCAGTTGGGATACGGAAGAGGAGATTTCGCCAACCAGACTACTCAGATTGTCTTTCATCTCACGGATGGCAATCGCTAGCTGACCGATTTCATCTTTGCCCGCTTTGCCGGAGTCCAAATATTCACACAGTGCTCCACGCGTTAAATTGCCATTAGCGATTTGTTTGGCTTGCTCCAGAATGGTCTGTAGGGGATTGCGGATCTGGCGGGTCAGTACGCTGGCCATCAGCACCACCAAACCCACGGCGATGAAAATACAGAGGATGACGTTGATTTTAATCAGCGAGAAGATCGACAGCACATTATCGTGCCCTTCACGGGCCTGTTGTTGATTCATTTCAATCAGTGCTTGTAGTGAGGTATTGAGAGTGCTGAATTGATGTAATCCGGTACTGAATAATAACTCCTCGGCTTTGCTTTTATTTCCTGCTTGCAAGGCATCGATAATTTGTTGATGAATAGCGAGATAACCTTGCCACTGCGTACTGATAGCTTGATATATGTTTCTTTCTTCGGGAGTAAAAATGTATGCTTCATAACCATCCAATAAATGGGATACATTTTGCTGTAGGCTCTGAATCTGCTCTGCGTATTCACGTTGCTCTTGGCCTTTGTCAGGTAAATTAAAAACCACCAGATAGCCGAGCTGGTTGCGGCGAAAATCAATGATAGATTTACCCGCATCTGCGGCAATAGACATGCCAGGAATGATGCTGTCAGTAATATATAAAGACTGTTTAGTGATGCGGTCAACCTCGTGTAAAGATATGCCACCGAGGCCAATGATCAACAGGATTAGAACAGAAAAAGCAAGCAGTAGCTTTTTCCCGATATTCAGATGACGAAATTGCATTCCTTTCTCCAATACAGCCCTCGATTATGTTGTCTGATGACAAGCATAAATGATGACGAAGAGTCCCTTGACGAATATATAGCAGCGCACCGCTTATACATTTATATCGGATAGATTGCGGTTTAATTAAGTATTTGCCCGGTGAATTTGTTAATTAAATTAAAATTTTTCTTTGCTAGCACATTAAATATAAACGTAACTAAAACGGTAAATAATTATTTTTTGACTGTGGCGGGTTTATATCAGGTTTCGTTTTATTTTTGTTTATGTACTGTGTGGGTGTCAGTTTAGCGGATGCATCAGATCCGTATCGATAAGGGGCGAGTCAGAAGTGATATGTAGAGATTAATACATGAGCGCCAGTGCGGGATTTGAGGGCTAAAAAATTGCCCTCTTTGCGGCAGTTATCTCGATAACTTCCGCAAAGAGGGCGAGGTGTCTGTATTACCAATACGATGTACGCTATAGCACCCCTTACATCGCGAAGCGGTTGGTCACTTGCTGTAAATGGATCGCCAGTTGGCTTAGCTCGGCGCAAGCTTGCGCGGTTTGATTGGAGCCTTGCGCCACTTCATCGGAGGCGTTGTGAATAGTCACAATGCTGCGGTTCAGCTCTTCAGTCACCGAATTTTGTTGTTCGGTAGCGCTGGCGATTTGGGTGTTCATGTCCGAAATCTGCACGACGGCCTGATTGATCTGGCGGATAGTCGCTCCGGCATTGCGCGCTTGCTCGACACTGGTATGCATTTGCTGACGGCTCACTTGCATTGCCTGACCGGCCTCGGCGGCGCGGGATTGCAGCATATCAATGATTTTGTTGATTTCGGCAGTAGAATCTTGCGTGCGCTGTGCCAGCGTGCGCACTTCATCGGCCACCACAGCAAAGCCGCGCCCTTGCTCACCAGCGCGCGCTGCTTCGATCGCCGCATTCAGTGCCAGTAGATTGGTTTGGTCGGCGATGTTACGGATCACATCCAGAACCACGCTGATGCTGGCACTGTCTTGCTCCAGTTGCTGTACCACCTGACCGGAGTGTTCAATTTCTTGCGCCACCAGTTCAATGCTGCTAATAGCCTCTTGTACCACTTTGCTACCCGAGTCGGAGGCGTTGGACGCCTGATGGGCGGCGGAAGCGGCATCGGTGGTATTGCGAGAAACTTCCTGCACCGTGGATTGCATTTCATTCATCGCCGTGGCCAGCTGCGAGACTTCCGATTGCTGTTGCTGCATACCATGAGAGGATTGCTCGGCAATGGCACTGACTTCTTCTACGGCGGTACTCAGTTGGGAAACAGAAGAAGAGATTTCATTAACCAGATGGCCCAAGCCTTCTTTCATATCGCGAATAGCAAATGCCACTTGGCCGATTTCATCTTTGGCGGCTTTACCCGAGTCTAAATATTCACACAGAACGCCACGTTTTAAATCACCATTAGCGATTTGTTTGGCTTGATCCAAAATAGTCAGTAATGGATCGCGAATTTGATGGGTTAATACGCGGGCCAGAATCACCACTAAAATAATGGCAACCAGGATACTGAGAGAAATGTACAGCTGTACTGAGGAATAAATCGAAACCGCTTGGTGACGGCTGTCTTCGGCATACTGTTTATTAATTTTAATTAGTGCTTTAATCGATTTATTCAGTTCAGTGAATTGGGTCATTGCGTCAGAAAAAAGCAGTTGTTCCGCTCGTGACATATTGCCATTATTCAAGTTGCTCAGCACACTTTGATTAATTTCCAGATAGCGTTGCCACTGTGTTTTTACATTTTGGAACATGCGTTTATCTTCAGCACTGAAAGCATACTGGGCGTATTGTGCCAGTGTGGTATCTACTTGTGCTTGAGTGGCATTGAGCTGTTCGGCGTACTGGCTTTGCAGGGGGTCATTAAACACCAGTTGATAACCAAGCTGAGCGCGGCGAAAACTGCTGACGGCCTCGCTGGTTTCAGAAACTATCATGATCCCTGGGACGATATTATCGGTGACATCCAGCGTTTGATCGTTCATGTGGCTGAACAGCGTCAAAGATAGCCCACCGATACTGATAATCACCAGACAAAGTACGGAAAAGGATAAGAGTAGTTTTTTACCGATTTTTAAGTCGCGAAATGACATGCGTGGCTCCCGTAATGTCATGGCAAAATGGCAGCGACCATAAAAAAACATAACAGAGTGTTATCTATTTGGGTCACTACTCGCCTAGGTGCATATTGCACCCGCAGGGTAGTTATATCGGTCAGAGCAGAATAAAATTAAGGGAATTATCATATTAATATGTATTGAGCATCTGCGAAAATTTACATTTTGCGTAGAATGCTTCTGTGATCAATGCACTAGCCACCGGAATAACGCATCATGGAAAACGATTGTATGCTGAAATATTTGATGATCCCGATGGCGGGATTGCATTTTGATAATTTTGCTGACCGTGTGATGCCATGGATGGAGCAATGGGAGTTGCAGTTACACGAACGCCAGTGTGATGCCGATTTACATAGTTGGCGCGTACTGTTTGAAGGCACGCCATTGTTGCTGCGTGGCGATCACTATACGGAAAGTGTCTGGCTGGAGGCGTTAGATCCCGAGGGCAGCGATGTGCTGGCTTATTTGGCTAGGCGCATCCCTCAGTCGCAGCAGATCGATACTGAAGAGTCATGCACGATGATCCAGTTAGGCGACGATGCGGTGAAGAGCTAGCACCGTTAAGCGATTGTATGGGGATCGTCATACGGTTATAATTTCCCCTTGCGCCCGAGATTACACGTCGACCATGTAGTTGGCGTACGGGCTGGTTTTTTATTGGGTTCCCTCACCCCAACCAACAAAAAGGTGCACAATCAATGTCATCCTTCTCTCCTGCCCAGCAGCGCAGTGCGCTGATTTGGCTGGTGCTGTTTCACGTATTTATCATTGCCTCCAGTAACTATCTGGTGCAGTTGCCGATCTCCATTTTTGGTTTTCATACCACGTGGGGCGCGTTCTCATTCCCGTTTATCTTCTTGGCGACTGACCTGACGGTGCGGATTTATGGTGCCTCGTTGGCACGCCGGATCATTTTGGCGGTGATGGCACCGGCGCTGTTGATCTCGGATGTGGTTTCCGTGCTGTTTTTTAATGGCGAGTTTCAGGGATTCAATGCGCTGGGCGATTTCAACTTGTTTGTCGCGCGCATTGCGGTGGCCAGCTTTATGGCCTACCTGCTCGGTCAGATCTTGGATATCAATGTCTTTAACCGTCTGCGCCAGATGAAGGCGTGGTGGGTCGCACCGACGGCCTCGACGCTGTTTGGTAATGTCAGCGATACCGTCTCATTCTTCTTTATCGCCTTTTACAAAAGCCCCGATCCGTTTATGGCCCAGCATTGGGTGGAGATTGCCACCGTGGATTATTGCTTCAAGCTGATTATCAGCTTGGGTCTGTTCCTGCCGGCGTATGGGGTATTGTTGAATGTGCTGCTCAAGCGCCTGACCCGTACCGAGCAGAGCACCGCGCTGGCCTGACACGTAAAATGGCAAGCAATAACAAGCAATAAAAATAAGCGACATCATAAAAGAGAATAAAAACGGGCAGCTGAGGGGCTGCCCGTTTTTATTGGGGAGATGGCCGCTTGCGGCCTTCGCGAGCGTTGCTGTCTTATTGATTCAAGTATTGCAGCAGTTCGCTTTCCAGTACGCCGCGTGATACGCATACTGGGGTCACCGATGGTGCAGAAATTCGGCTACCATCGCTATCGATATA
>JBOFCH010000427.1:0-8816 GCA_051645985.1 Plesiomonas sp.
TGAATAATGTAGTTGGCGATAAAGTTTAAGATCACCAGATCCGATTGCGGGGTGAAGATGATCGGGTTATCGGCCAACTCAAAGCTACGGTGCTCAAAAGTCGACAGCACGGCCACTTTGACCTTGTCATTGCTCAGACGACGGTTAGTGATGCGTGACCATAGGATCGGATGCATCTCCGCCATGTTCGACCCCCACAGCACGAAGGCATCGGCCTCTTCGATGTCGTCATAGCAGCCCATCGGCTCATCCATACCGAAGGTACGCATGAAACCCACCACCGCAGACGCCATGCAGTGGCGCGCGTTCGGGTCGATGTTGTTGCTACGAAAACCGGCTTTGAACAGCTTGGCGGCAGCATAGCCTTCCCACACCGTCCACTGACCGGAGCCGAACATCCCAACGGCGTCTGGGCCTTTTTCTTTGAGCGTGCCACGGAATTTATCCGCCATCACATCAAAGGCTTGATCCCAAGTCACCGGAGTGAACTCGCCTTCTTTGTCATACTGACCGTTTTTCATCCGCAGCAAAGGCTGGGTTAAGCGGTCTTTACCGTACATGATCTTAGGCAGGAAATAGCCTTTGATGCAGTTCAGGCCCCGGTTAACCGGCGCATCAGGGTCGCCTTGCGATGCCACGACACGGCCATTTTGCGTACCGACCAGAACACCGCAGCCAGTACCGCAAAAACGGCACGGCGCTTTGTCCCATTTAATCTCGCCACCTTCGCCCGTAGCGGCATTCACCGCGACCGGCAGGGTGATCCCCGCAGCTGCAGCAGCGGCCGCGACGGCGTTGGCTTTCATGAAGTCCCGACGACTGAGTTTCATGGTGTTTCCTCACCTTGCTCATCCTGCTGGTGATAAACCAGCGACACCGCCAGCACGCCTGCAACGTTACGTACTGACTCAATTCTATCCAGTAAGGCAGCGGAATCACTACCTTGAACCACCACCACCAACTTGCCTTGCTCCGGCTCGGTAGCGGCTACCTCTGTATCGTCAAACACTGACAACGCTTGCGCGACCGCAGGTACGGCTTCCGGACGGGCCTGTACCACCAGCCCACACACATGCCACATAGGGTTATTCATTCTCGTTCCTTACATTGGACGTCATGCGGACTGCCTGTACCGGGCAAACACCAACACAGGCACCACAACCGGTGCATCGCGCCAGATCCAACGCGAGCTTGGCCACTCCGCCGGCTTGTGGAATAAAACGGATCGCCCGTACCTCACACACATCCTGACAACTGCGGCATTCAGTACCGCAGGCAGACAGGCATGTCGGCCCTATGTCGGCTTTTATTAACCAAGGCGCTTGTTGCGCGTCTTGAAATAACGGTAAGGTGCAGCTGTCAGCACAGCGACGGCAGAATGTACATTCGGCACGGGAAAAATCAGCAATGGGAAAACCGCCTTCGCCGGTGGTTAACACACCGGTTTCACACTGGCGAATACACTCGGCGCAGCGAGTACACTGATCGGTAAATAAAGGGTCTGGTATCGCCCAAGGTGGTCGTTGCTCTGTTTGGCCCAGCCGAGCACTCTTCCAGCGGCCACGCAGTAAATAACGCCGCGATAAACTGGTCATCGCACGCTCCTGTGATACAGCGCATTCATAAAAGAAATATAGCCACCCAATTCCGGTTAACACTGTATTACTATTGTTCACCGTTTATCACGGTTCTGCGTCCACGTGTTGCTGACGTGCCGAGTATGCAAAATCGACGTTAAATGGTAATACCCCGAAAGAGGTGACTAGGGGGTAACCTTGCGCAGGATCAATTCTTAGCACCGATTTTCCGTGACGCAGATCGCTGAATTGCAACAGAAAAATACGGTTCTAAAGATGAGTATTGTCTGACATATCGCCCCAACATTGACACGGCGTGGCGACCTAAGAATTGAATAAAAACCGAATAAAATCTAAAAATGAGAAGCTGAAATCACGTGTTAGTCAAACGCTCTGTAACCCGAACCTTAGCCCGTCCGCTGACGGCCATTATCCTGCTGGCGATTTTGTCGACCGGCATCGCGCTGCTCACCATTGCCAGTAACATCAGTAACGCCGAAGCGGTTAACGTGGCCGGCTCACTGCGCATGCAAAGCTACCGGTTGGCTTACGATCTAACCAGTCAGCCACAAGACATGCATGAACACTTAGCGGAATATCGCCGCTCCCTGCTGGCCCCTTCGTTGAGTAAGCTTACCCGTTTTTATGTACCCGATGCGGTGCGCGAAGAGTATGTACAGCTGCTGTTGACGTGGCGCACGCTAGAGCAACAACTACAACACGGCCACAGTGAAGCCTTCTTGCAGGGAATAGCGGCCTATGTCAGCCAAATCGACCATTTCGTACTGGCACTACAACTCTACTCCGAACGCAACATGACGCAGGTTGCCATTGTGATGCTGGCAGGGTTACTGGCCATTATGGGGCTGGTTTTGTTCGCCCTTCGCACTACTCGGCGCGAAGTCGTCGAACCACTCAACAAGTTAGTTAGCGCCAGCCGTAATATCCAGAACGGCCAGTTTTCACCGCTGGATCTGGATACCGCGCTGCCCAATGAGTTAGGAAGTCTTTCTACCACGTTTCGCCGCATGGCCAATGAGCTAGAAAAACTGTACCGCTCGTTAGAAGACAAAGTGCAGGAGAAAACCCTCAGTCTGACCCAAGCTAACCGTACCTTGAGTGTGCTGTTTGACGCTTCACAGGCACTGACTGTCAGCCAGATCTCCCGCCCCGGATTGGAAAAGGTGCTGGATATTGTGCGCCGCAGTGAACAACTCGATTTTCTGCAACTGGACGTCACCGATCGCGGACAGGGATTGTGGAGTCTGCGCAGCGGTCAAGATCCTCAAAACGACAGCGTGCGAGAGCAGATCCTAAGCTTAGACGGCCAACCGCTGGGCATTTTACGCTGGCCAGCCAAGCAACAACCACAGCCACAGCTGATGCAAAACATCGCCAACATGCTCAGCCGGGCTATTTACTTAAACCGGATGCAAAAACAGCAGATGCAACTACTGCTGATGGAAGAGCGCTCCACCATCGCCCGGGAACTGCATGACTCGCTGGCACAAGCACTGTCATTTTTACGCATCCAGATCACCTTGCTGCGCCGCAGCACCGATCCAGACAACCTAAAGGCGCAGGCGATTATTCGCGATTTCGAGCAAGCGCTGAATGACGCCTACCGGCAGCTACGCGAGCTGCTCACCACGTTCCGCTTGACCATTGAAGAGGCTGATTTACAGGCGGCACTGCAACAACTGCTGGCACCGCTACGTGAGCAAAGTCAGGCACAAATTGCGTTACACTGTGCTCTGTCTTCGCAATCGCTCAATGCTCAGCAACAGGTGCATGTGTTGCAGATTGTGCGCGAAGCTGTACTTAATGCCATTAAACATGCCGACGCTCAACATATTACCGTATGCTGTGACTGCGGGCAGGACGAGCAAAATGTCATCCGCATTAGCGACGATGGCATTGGGATCGCCACGCTGGAAGAGCCGGAAGGTCATTACGGACTGACCATCATGGCCGAACGGGCCGCCCGTTTAGGCGGAAAGCTCGATATTCACGCCGCCAAACAAGGCGGCACCGAGGTGATCTTGACCTTTGCGCCGGTCACGGCCAATAACGTACCACCACGCTAATACACGGCGCTAATGCACCGCACCAAAGTGACAGATATAACAAATGCCGGTTTAACTCTAAGCAACCGGCCAAGCCAAAGCCTAAGCGACCGTCTAAGCAGAAAAACCAAGCAAAAATTAGGACAGAATTGATGGAAACAAACCACACCACACCGAACGCCGCCGCCACGTACAGCGTGATGATTGTGGATGATCACCCGCTGATGCGCCGTGGTCTGCGTCAGTTACTGGAGCTTGAACCCAACTTTGATATTGTCGCCGAAGCCAGCAGTGGCAGCGAAGCCATTGCACTGGCCGAGCGCACCCAACCGGATATTATCCTGCTGGATCTGAACATGAAGGGCTTATCTGGGCTAGATACCCTGCGCGCTTTGCGCAGTGAGGGCATTGATGCACGCATCATTATCCTGACCGTGTCCGATGCCCGCAGTGATGTGTATGCGTTGGTCGATGCCGGTGCTGATGGCTACCTGCTCAAAGATAGCGAGCCGGAGCTGCTACTGAGCCTGATCTGCGCGGCCGCGCAAGGGCAAACTGTGTTTAGTGAAACTGTCGCCGGTTATTTAACCTCACGAACCCGGATCACCGATCCGCTGTCCGGACTGACTCAGCGAGAAATGGATGTTCTGCAAGGTGTTGCCCGCGGCATGTCCAACAAACAGATTGCGGCCGAACAGTTTATTTCCGAGGAAACCGTGAAAGTGCACGTGCGCAATCTGCTGCGTAAGCTGAATGTTCGCTCACGGGTTGCGGCTACCGTACTGTATCTAGAATATAAAAATCAGTGGTCAGCCTAAACCACACGAAGTGGATTTAGTGAAAAGTGGATTGAGGATTGAGTGAACTGAGTAGATTTAGCAAAGCCTGATCTCTGGCGTCTGCGCGCTCTTCAATCACTCTCTATGGAGCACTGTCTCTTTGAGCGTTGTCTCTTTGAGCGTTGTCTCTTTGAGCGTTGTCTCTTGGAGTACGGCTTCTTTAATTATTGCCTCGCTGCCGCTACCTACCGACGGCGAGATATAGCGATATCATAGATAAACACCAAAACGAAAAACCCCGTCGCTTTTCAGCGACGAGGCTTAGAATTTGGCGGAAGAGTAGAGATTCGAACTCTAGAACGCTTTCGCGTCGCCGGTTTTCAAGACCGGTGCCTTCAACCACTCGGCCACTCTTCCGTTTTGTTGAGGCGCACTATAATCGCCAGTGCGCTGAATGTAAAGCTCCGGCAAACTGTTTGCTGAGATTTCATGCAGTTTGCTGCTTTTTGCTCCGTCATAGACTTGAAACAGATCACACCTGCCCGCATATTTATCCCGTACCGAACAATAATCAGCTATCATCGTCGAGCGACATTGTCACTAAACCAAGTCAACACGTGACCGTAATGAGATGGCGCAATCACGAACGTCATCCACTGGCCGTCTAACGGCCTTATTGATTAATAAACACGTACCCCGTGTACGTTGTATTTTTTATTTACGTTCTCAATAACTTTGCATTTGAAGAAGGATTAGACCATGGAACCTATCGTTGTCACGCAACGTGAAACGAGCCTGTTAAGTACCCACAAGGTATTGCGTAACACCTATTTTCTATTGGGCTTGACCCTCGCCTTTTCTGCCGCCGTTGCCACCACCAGCATGCTGATGGGTTGGCCTCGTCCGGGAATGATCCTGACACTGGTCGGTTTTTATGGCCTGTTTTTCTTAACCCAGCGCTACGCCAACAGCGCCAAAGGACTGGTCGCAACCTTCGCGCTGACCGGTTTCATGGGTTACACCTTAGGCCCATTGCTGGGTATGTTCCTGAAAGCGGGCGCTGGTGACGTGATCTTAACCGCGCTGGGCGGCACCGCACTGGTCTTCTTCAGCTGCTCGGCTTACGTACTGACCACCCGTAAAGACATGTCCTTTATGGGCGGTATGTTGACCGCAGGGGCTATCGCTCTGCTGATCCTGATGGTTGCCGGAATTTTCCTGCAAATGCCCGCCATGCATCTGGCGATCAGTGCCCTGTTTGTACTGTTCTCTTCCGGTATGATTTTGTTTGAAACCAGCAACATCATTCACGGCGGCGAAACCAACTACATCCGTGCTACCGTCAGCCTGTACGTTTCCCTGTACAACCTGTTTGTCAGCCTGCTGAGCATTCTGGGTATCATGCGCGACGAATAAACGATTCGTACTAAACTGCGTTCAACCGACAAACCCTGCTGCGGCAGGGTTTGTTTTTTGTGGATTTCAGCGCAAAATAAGCCACCTTTAAATCCTTTACACCGGAGCCTAAAAGGGATGACATCGCCTTTGGAATTTGCCGGCCGTGTGATCGACACCGATACCCACGGTTATCTCAAGAATAGTCAGGACTGGAGCGAAGCACTGGCTTTGCTCATCGCCGAACGTGAAGGGATTACGTTATCCGATGCACACTGGGAAGTGGTGCACTTCGTGCGGGAGTTTTACCAAGAATACAACACCTCACCGGCCATTCGTATGCTGGTGAAAGCCATGGCTCAAAAGTATGGCGAGGAAAAAGGTAACAGCCGCTATCTGTATAAACTGTTCCCGGAAGGTCCTGCCAAACAGGCCACCAAAATTGCGGGACTGCCGAAGCCGGTTAAGTGTATTTAACGGATTTCAAACTCTCCTATTTCACAAAACGGGATCTCTTCTGCCATCAGGCACTCCACGATGGCAGAACGGGGGCCTTCACTGAGCCAGTTGATAAAGCTGTTGATGGTTTCCTCATCACCACAGGCCAGTACCTCTACCCGCCCGTCATTCAGGTTTTTGGCATACCCTTTAATACCCATCGCCCGCGCTTTTTGCTGCGTGAAGTAACGAAACCCCACGCCCTGAACATGGCCGGCTACCGAGATTTTCATGCTGATGTTGCTCATGTCCCCTCCTGCTATCCCCTCTTTTGAGTATCGCCTATAATCGGCAGGAGATCCGGCTGAAAACGGCAAGACGTGATATTGAACTCAGATTGCATTTCTTGCTCGTGTCACCGAGAATAGCGCCCCATTTCTATTTACCGTTCCTGCTGAGCATATAACCATGTCTGCACGTATCATTCTGGCTAAAGGCCGGGAAAAATCATTACTCCGCCGCCACCCGTGGATCTTCTCCGGTGCCATCGAGCGCGTGGAAGGCAAACCGTTATCCGGTGAGACGCTGGATGTTTTTGACAAGGGCGGCAACTGGCTAGCCCGTGCGGCATGGTCCGCTGACTCCCAGATCCGCGGCCGGGTGTGGACATTTAATCGTGACGAGCAGATCGATCAAGATTTCTTTGTCCGCCGCCTGCAACAAGCCCAACAGTGGCGCAATGTGGTCGCTGCCCGTGATGATCTGACTGGCTATCGCCTGATTGCCGGCGAATCTGACGGCCTGCCGGGGATCACCATTGACCGTTACGATAACTTCCTGGTATTGCAGCTGCTCTCTGCCGGTGCCGAATTCCAGCGTCTAAACCTGATGAATGCCCTGCGTGAATGTTATCCAGAGTGCAACATCTATGAGCGCTCGGATGTCGCAGTACGTAAGAAAGAAGGCTTAAAACAAGTCACCGGTCTGCTGCACGGTGAAGAGCCACCAACACTGCTGCCCATTCGTGAAAATGGCGTACAAATCTTGGTGGATATCAAAGAAGGTCACAAAACCGGCTTTTATCTCGACCAGCGTGAAAGTCGTCTGGCAGCCAGCCGTTATGTGAATGGCAAAAAAGTGCTGAACTGCTTCTGCTATACCGGCGCCTTTGGCCTGTTTGCCCTGAAAGGCAACTGTAAGCAAGTGGTGAACGTGGATGTATCCCAGCCAGCGCTGGATATCGCCCGTAAAAACGCCGAACTGAACGGCTTTGATATGAGCCGCGCCGAGTTTGTCCGCGCCGATGTGTTCAAGTTGCTACGTGAATACCGTGAGCAAGGCGAGAAGTTCGATGTGATCATCATGGATCCACCCAAGTTCATCGAGAACAAAGGCCAACTGGCTGGCGGCTGCCGTGGGTACAAAGACATCAACATGTTGGCAATGCAACTGCTGAACCCGGGCGGTACGCTGCTGACGTACTCGTGCTCTGGTCTGATGGAGTCCGGTCTGTTCCAGAAAATTCTGGCCGATGCAGCGCTGGATGCCAAACGTGACGTACAGTTCGTCGAGCAATTCACGCAAGCGGCTGACCACCCCGTGCTGAGTACCTATCCAGAAGGTCTGTACCTGAAAGGCTTCGCTTGCCGCGTGATCTAAACCGTGGGGCAAGCCGTTAATACCGGTACGGCAACCTTGCGGCACATCGAAGATACAACAAAAACGGCCACCGTCTATCTGTGGCCGTTTTTTTATCTGTTGACGATGACATTTTCGTTGCTATTGGCTTGGTTGCTGGCTTAGTTGTTGACTTAGTTGCTGGAAGACGACCCGCGTCAACGCGGTTGATTTTCTTTTCGTTTTTATCGCCCAACGGGGAGCAATCGCCACCAAACACGGTCTAATAAAGAGTAAGGGGCAAAGATTGCCGTTACACTCTTGAAATTATCCTATTACTCCCCCAAATTAAGAGGTAAGACGTCAGATTGTGTAGGAGGTCATCATGATTGCCGTGAAATTTAAACCCGGTCAGCAAGTTCGCCACAAGATGCTCGGCTCTCTCGGTGTCATCTTGGACGTAGACGCCGAATATTCACTGCAACAACCCACCCCGGCAGAAATGGGGATTGATGATGCCCTTCGCCAAGCCCCGTGGTATCACGTGGTAATGGAAGATGAACAGGGTGAGCCGGTACACACATATATTGCCGAGATGCAGCTGGATCGCGAAATGCTGCCACTGCACCCGGATCAGCCCAACTTAGATGATCTGGCCGATACCATTGCAGAACAGTTGGAAAAACACCGAGCATTGCATTAATTACATATAGTATTAATTACATATACGACATTACGTATACAAATTGCATACACGTATTCCATACCTAAAGGCCACATCAACCCTTTACTCACGCTCATCTTACTCAGGGAGTGTACATTACCGGAGTAAGCACCGAGTAAACGGTGATGTGGCCTTTTCTTGTCACCTAACATCGCACTGATTCTCTCAGGCAGCACCGAGTACCGTCAGTGCTCTTATCTTGCTGATCTCTTGCTCTTTC
>JBOFCH010000428.1:0-4051 GCA_051645985.1 Plesiomonas sp.
TAAAGGTCAGATCATCGCGAATATGCTGCAACGCTCGCACACACTGGGCGGCGGCCGTCTCATCCAGCCGCTGTACATCGGCCTCGGCACGCTGCCAGTGGCCGAGTAAGCCAGATAACACCTGCACAAAGGCTTGCTCCAGTGTCATTTTGCGTTGCACTGTGATCACCGGCGACGGTGGACAGCTTGGCTCCGGCTGGCCAGCGGCCAACCGGTAACCTCGGGCGGCCTTACTGTCTTGCCCTTGGCGAACACCCCCTAATGCACACAGGGCTTCAGCCAACGTAAACAATGCCGCCGCTTGCCCACTCACCAGCTCCAGTTCGATTTCACAGAGCGCGGTTTGCCGACCTGCGGCGGTAATACTGCCCTGATCCCAGGCTAGCTCGACCTGACTGCCATCGGCACAGGTCACCAACCACTGCTCACGCTCAAAATCAGTATTAAACAGCGGCTGTAAACCGGCCTGAACGGTCGCTAAATCCCAATGAGCAGGCCAACTCACATCACAAAAACGGGCCAGCTCCGGCTTTGGCTCGGTAAGCGGCACGTTAAATTCCGGGCGCTGATGCAAGCCCGCCACCACGGTGCCATCGGTTTTCAGGGTCTGTACATGCTGATCGGCAATCGTGCGCACCCGCAATCCCATGCTGGCCTGACGCAAATCCTGAGCCGACGTATCATAATAGGTATTGATCAGGTGTCGAACACGGTGCTCACCAGTCTGCCAGTCCTGTAACAGGCGATACAGTGCCGGTTTCATCGCCGGGTCGACAATAAACTTTAACTCAATCTCAGTATTCATAACGAAAAACCAGAATTTGTCACACTTAGCAGGCTATTTTTTGCAACCAGAGCAGCAGAAATATGCGGTTATTTGACTTCAAGCGGGTGAAGTCTGCGGTTACATACGATAACATGCGCATCCTCTGACAACTGTTGCGCAAATTAAACGCCAACAATAGGTACATTGGTTATGCCAGTTAATACTATTTTAGGTCTCTTTGCCAAGTCACCAATCAAACCTTTGGGTAAGCACTCGGATAAGGTGCACGAATGCTGTTTACAGCTCGTGCCTTTTTTTGAAGCTACTGCCCGAAATGATTGGGAGCTGGCCAATCAGATCCGGGAAGAAATCTCCCAGTTGGAAAAACAGGCGGACGCATTAAAACGCGAAATCCGACTGAAGCTCCCACGCGGACTCTTCTTACCGGTTGACCGTACTGACATGCTGGAATTGCTGACTCAGCAAGACAAGCTTGCCAACCGTGCTAAAGATATTTCCGGACGCGTCATCGGCCGCCATCTGCGCATCCCCGATGAAATGCACCCGGCTTTCATGAACTATCTGCAACGCTGCTTGGATGCAACCGCGCAATCCAACCGGGTCATCAATGAAATGGATGGTCTGTTGGAAACCGGCTTTAAAGGCCGTGAAGTTGCGCTGGTGGAAAACATGATCACGGAGTTGGATCACATCGAAGATGATACAGACCACCTCCAGATCCTGCTACGTCAGACGCTTTTGACGCTGGAAGATCAATTCAATCCGATTGATGTGGTGTTCCTGTACAAAACTCTGGAATGGGTGGGTGATTTGGCTGATCAGGCGCTACGCGTGGGCGCGCGTCTGGAACTGATGCTGGCTCGCTCATAACGTAGCAAAGAATAGGTACTTCAATGGAAATTTTGGCACAACACGGCTCGCTCATTGTGCTGGTCGCGGTATTTCTTGGTCTGTTAATGGCCATCGGGATCGGCGCCAATGACGTGGCAAATGCCATGGGCACCTCTGTAGGCGCTAAGGCCGTCACCGTCAAGCAGGCTATCTTAATAGCCATGGTCTTTGAGTTTGCCGGCGCCTATCTGGCCGGTGGTGAAGTGACCCAGACTATCCGTAACGGGATCATCGAAACCTCACTGTTTACCCATGAACCACAAACGCTGGTGTTCGGGATGATGTCAGCCTTGCTGGCCGCCGGAACCTGGTTGATTGTGGCGTCCGTCATGGGTTGGCCGGTCTCCACCACCCACTCGATTATTGGTGCAATCATCGGGTTTGCCTGTGTCTCCGTCGGCCCACACTCTGTGGATTGGGGCAGCGTAAAAGGGATTGTCGGTAGCTGGCTGATCACGCCGCTGATTGCCGGTATCTTAGCCTACGGTATTTTTATCAGCGCCCAGCGCCTGATTTTTGATACCGAAACCCCGATGAAAAACGCCAAGCGCTACGGCCCGGTCTACATGTTCTTGACTGCGCTGGTGATCTTCTTGGTCACCATCAAAAAAGGTCTGAAGCACGTAGGTCTGGATCTGACCGATATGGAAACCCTGCAACTGTCCATTCTCGGCGGTTTGGTGGTGATGATTGGTGGCTACCTGTACATCAGCAGCAAGAACTTTGCCGCCAAAGCCGAATCTGAAAATGGTTTTGCCGGTGTGGAGCGCGTGTTCAGCGTACTGATGGTGATCACCGCCTGTGCGATGGCCTTTGCACATGGCTCCAACGATGTGGCTAACGCAATTGGCCCGCTGTCGGCCATTGTTGCCGTCGTAAGCAGCGGTGGCGAGCTGCACAGCTCTTCACCGATTGCGTGGTGGATCCTGCCGCTGGGCGCTGTGGGTATCGTGATTGGTCTGGCGCTGCTGGGTCATAAAGTGATGGCGACCGTGGGTACCGGTATTACGGATCTGACGCCAAGCCGTGGTTTTGCTGCCCAGTTTGCGACCGCCACCACCGTGGTGATCGCCTCCGGTACGGGTCTGCCGATTTCGACCACCCAAACGCTGGTCGGCGCCGTACTGGGCGTCGGTTTTGCCCGTGGGATTGCGGCGCTGAATCTGGGAGTGGTACGTAATATCGTGGCCTCTTGGATCATCACCCTGCCCGCCGGTGCGTTCCTGTCAATCGTGTTCTTCTATGTGTTCCGCGCCATCTTCGCCTAAACATCTGGCTGACCATGGCTGACAGAGTGTCGAGCGTGTAACGCTTTCGCATAATTGTCGTCAAACGCACAAAAGTCTACTGCGGCACCCGTATTGGGTGCCGCTTATTTGCGTCAACCGCGCAAACCTTCTACTATGCACCTTTCCCAAACATGAACCAGAATGCGCAGAAATATCGACATTATGTCCAGATTAAGCACCAAAATTGCCGCCCTGCTGGTTGCAGCATTAACGCTTCCTGCCTACGCCAATGAGACCCGTTATGTCTCTGATGAGTTGCAAGCTTATGTGCACTCCGGCCCGAGCACTCAATATCGGATTCTGGGCACCCTGAATGCCGGCGATACGGTCACGCTCAATAGCGTGAATGTCGCTACCGGTTTTGCGCAGGTGACCGATAGTAAAGGCCGTCAAGTATGGTTACCGGAAAATCAGCTCAGTACATCACCAAGCCTACGAGTCCGAGTTCCGGAGCTTGAGGCACAGGTTAAAGAGTTAACGGCCAAACTCAGTACCATTGACGCCGATTGGCAACAACGTACCCGTGATATGCAGGCCAAAGTCAACCGCAGTGACAGTGACATGGCCGTGCTACAAGGGGAAAATGAGCGTCTGAAAGCCGATCTGCAACAAGCCAAAGACAAGATCCAGACACTCAATACCCACCTAGACTCAGAAAAGCGTGAGATCCTGATGCGCTGGTTTATCTATGGTGGTGGTGTTGCCGGTGCCGGTCTGCTGTTGGGTTTGTTGTTACCGCATCTGATCCCAACCCGGCGTCGTAAAGACCGCTGGATGCGTTAAACCAACCCGTAACGGCCCTACCCCAAAGCTAAAAAGCCGGTTCGCATCCTTGCGCACCGGCTTTTTTCATGACCGAAACGGTCGCCATTAACCGCCCACGGCCGACCAATCTTGTAATGCGGGTAACGCCGCTTCCTGTCCCTTAACCGCCAACACGATCTGCTCCGGCTCGATACGCACCAGTTTCACCCCTTTGGCCAACTGCGCACCACTGCGATATACCTGCCCATTGAGCCGCACCCAACGTTTGTCTGGCGCCGAAACATAATTGTGTACCTCAAAGTGCAGCGTCGGGACCAAG
>JBOFCH010000429.1:0-3560 GCA_051645985.1 Plesiomonas sp.
CGGGGTCGCGAGTTCGAGTCTCGTTTCCCGCGCCAATCCAGATATGTCAGCAGCAAGACGATTACCGTGATGCGGGAATAGCTCAGTTGGTAGAGCACGACCTTGCCAAGGTCGGGGTCGCGAGTTCGAGTCTCGTTTCCCGCTCCAATCTGATGTGTAAGATGAACATGCCGACATACCGTGCGGGAATAGCTCAGTTGGTAGAGCACGACCTTGCCAAGGTCGGGGTCGCGAGTTCGAGTCTCGTTTCCCGCTCCAATCCAGATATGTCAGCAGCAAGACGATTACCGTTATGCGGGAATAGCTCAGTTGGTAGAGCACGACCTTGCCAAGGTCGGGGTCGCGAGTTCGAGTCTCGTTTCCCGCTCCAATCGTCTCACCGGTTTCACGTTATCTTCGTCACAAAAAACGAATCTGAATAGCCCACGCGGGCTTTTTGTCGTCTGCGGATTCTTTAACTGTTTTCCTCTGTTACCAGACCGTTATACACAATCGGGTCTATGCGCTGTGGCGCGTGGGATTGCCGCACCTGTAAACAGAGTTATCCACAGTTTTGTGCCTACTGAGACACCGTTCAAAGACAGATTTTTATGCTGTATTTAGCGGGTAGAAACCGCTAATCCTGCGTAATCACGGGATTTTTCTGTGCTGCATCACTAAAACGCCCCCATAGCCGATCTGGCCATTCTTCGCCTGCTGAAAATTGTTATCCACATATCCCCAGTGTAAGAACGCCTTCGGCTGCATCCGTCAATTACGGCATCGATATTTAGTGATCCGTTTCGCGTAGATAAGCGCCGACATTTGCACCGATTTGCTGACGGCGCGGTTGACCGTCAGGCGTCGCGGGGTAGCCCTTTTTCAATGGCGCGAACCAGACGGCGCTGTTGCGAGGTTTGTACGCGGATAGCATTGACGCTGCGTTTTTGCTGTTGTTCCTCCAGCGCCCACTCAATATGTTCATCCACCAGGGGATCTTGGCCAAGGCGCTCTTGCAGGGCGAGGATGATCTCGGCCTGATACGGTGCGTTACCGAGTGCCACCGCCAGATTACGCAGCCAGCGCCGATGACCAATGCGCCGGATTGGCGAGCCTTCGGTCAGGCGCAAAAAGGTGGCTTCATCCCAGCGCCACAGCGTCAGTAATTGTGGGGCGTGCAGATGGGCGCGCGGGGTAAAGTCTACCTCCTTGGTCAGCGGGGCGACCCGGCTCCACGGGCAGATCAGCTGACAGTCATCACAACCATAAATTCGGTTACCCAGTGCTCGGCGCAGCGCTACCGGGATAGCGCTGTCAGACTCAATGGTCAGGTAGCTGATACAGCGGCGTGCATCCACCACATACGGCTCGACGATCGCACCGGTTGGACAGGTGGTCAGGCAGGCTACGCAGCGCCCGCACTCTTGCTCAACCGGCGTATCGACCGGTAAGGGTAAGTCCACCAACAGCTCACCCAAGAAAAACCATGAACCAGCTTCGCGATTTAATAAAAGTGAGTGCTTACCTACCCAACCAAGGCCGGCATTAGCGGCCAGTGGCCGCTCCAAAATAGGGGCCGAATCTACAAACGGGCGAAATCCTAATGCGCCGACTTCGGCTTGGATTTTTTCGCCCAACTGTTTGAGCCGTTGACGCAGCAGTTTGTGGTAATCACGCCCCAGCGCATAGCGGCTGACGTAACCGCGCAGAGGATCGCGCAGCACGTTGGCAAAGCTGGCATTGGGCGGCAGGTAGTTCATTCGCACACTGATCACGCGCAGCGTACCGGGATGCAACTCGGTGGGTCGGGCGCGCATCATGCCGTGGCTGGCCATCCAGCCCATCTCACCGTGGTAGTGATTATCCAGCCAAGCCTGCAATCGGGGTTCGTGTTCGCGCAGATCCGGCAAGCAGATCCCCACCTGCTGGAAACCTAGCGATTTACCCCATTGCTTGATAGATTGGGCCAACTGAAACAGATCAGGGGCCGCAGGCGTGGCGGATGATGATGTCATGGATAGGTCAGTTCTTTCTGAAGAGATAGCGGCTAAGGCAAGTATAGCTACCAGTTTACCACACTCTTTATATGATACCGCCTGGGTACGCCGCGCCGAGCAGCACGCGGTGGCGGCACTGGGGATTTCGCTGTGGCAGCTGATGCAGCGCGCGGGCGCCGCCGCGTGGCAATGGATTGAGCAGCATCACCCTGCGCTGCGTAGTCTGGTGATTGTATGCGGCAATGGCAATAACGGCGGCGACGGTCTGGTTTTGGCCTGTCTGGCGGCGCAGGCTGGCGTGCGGGTGAGTGTCTACATGCCTGCATTTGCGGGTCAAACCTTGGTGCAACCGGCGCAGCAGGCGTTACAGGCGTGGCTGGCGCAAGGCGGTCATCTGCTGCATGATGTGGCGCGTTTAGATACGCAGGCCGATTTGGTGGTCGATGCGCTGCTAGGTATTGGGGTTAATGGCGCGGTACGTCCTGATATTGCGAAGGTTATCCAGTGGGTGAACACTCACTCTATGCCGGTGCTGGCGTTGGATATTCCCTCCGGATTACAGGCTGACAGCGGCACGGTTGCCGGGGTGGCGGTACAGGCCGATGCCACGTTGACGTTGGTCGCGCTCAAACGCGGGCTGTTTACCGGTCAGGCGCGCGATTATACCGGCCAGATTTATTATGCGGCGTTGGGGTTAGAGTCGTGGTTAGCGGGGCAACCGGCATTGCAGCAGCGCCTGTCGGCGGCAGATTTAGGCCGCTATTTACCGGCGCGGCGTCCGTGCAGCCACAAAGGTGAACATGGGCGCGTGTTGGTGCTCGGTGGCGAGTTGGGTACCGGCGGCGCCGTTTGTCTGGCGGCGGAAGCGGCTTTACGCAGTGGCGCAGGCTTGGTGCGGGTGCTGACGCGCGCCGAGCATGTGCCGGTTTTGCTCACGCGCTGCCCGGAAGTGATGGTGCAGGCCTATACGCCGTCGGCGCTTAAAGCCGCGCTGGACTGGGCGCAGGTGATTGCCTGTGGGCCGGGGCTAGGGCAAAGTACGTGGGCGCAGGAGATGGTAGCGGCGGTGCAAGAGAGCGGCAAACCGACGCTCTGGGATGCCGATGCCTTGAACGTGCTGGCGCAAACCGGGCCTTGGGCCACACCGGCGGCGAGTGCGCACCATATTTTCACCCCTCATCCGGGGGAAGCCGCGCGGCTGCTGGGCTGCACGGTAGCGCAGGTGGAGCAGGATCGTTTTGCCGCAGTGCGTCAGCTACAACAACGTTGGGGCGGAGTGGTGATCCTCAAAGGCGCTGGGACTTTAATTGCCAATCGGGAACATATTTGTCTGGCTGATGTCGGAAATCCGGGGATGGCGTCTGGCGGCAGCGGCGATGTGTTGTCTGGCATTTGTGCAGCGCTTTTGGCACAGAGGCTCTGTATTTACGCGCGGCAATGCTATGATCTGCATAATGAAGCTACGGAAGGTACAGCTGATCCCTTACTGGATGCGGCCTGTGCGGCGGTATTACTGCATGGCGCAGCGGCAGATCAGTGTGCGTTACAGGGAATGCGCGGCATGTTGGCCAGTGATTTATTACC
>JBOFCH010000430.1:0-3614 GCA_051645985.1 Plesiomonas sp.
AGTCTGCCTCTTCGGGCCGACGTGCTACAGCCAGCCGACAAACTACAACAATCGATCGACACCACCGAAGCGGGTAATCTGCCAGATAAAAAAAACATTCTGGAAAATCTGCAAACGGCCCTGACTTGGCTAAAAACCCGTGATGAGGCGCTAAAACGTCGCTCTGATTATCAGGCAGCGATTGATAACTACCCCAACCTCACCAGTCAACTGCGCCAGCAGTTACAGCAATTGCAGCGCACCAGCACACAGCCGGCAATCAATAACGGCAACGGGCACAGCACTGCCGAGTTAGAGCAGCAGATCCTGCAAGCCAACAGTAAGCTGTTGAGTGCCACCCGTGAGCTGCAACAAGAAAGCGATCAGATCCAAGCGATTATTGACTCGCTGAACGATATCCCCAGTCGGCAAAGTGAAGCGCGCACCGCCCTCAATCAGGCCGAACAGCGCCTGTCGAGCCTACCGGCCAGCAGTAACACGCCGCTACAGCAGTCACAAGAGCAAGCGTTACGTGCCGAGGTCACCGCGCGCAAGGCACAAGTCGATACGCTGGAGCTAGAGCAACTCTCCGCCAATAACCGTCTGGAGCTGGCACGGCTACGCCAAGAGATCTCTCGCACCGAGCGCGATCAGCTCGATAATCGCCTGCAAGCACTGCGCAATGCCTTTAATGAGCAGCGCCAGCAAGAGGCGCAGCAAGCGCTCAAACAAAGTACCGCGCTGATTGAACAAAGTGCCGATCTGCCGACCTTTGTCACCGAATTGATCAATCAAAATCAGCAGTTATCTCAAGCGCTCAATCAACAAGCCAGCTTCCTCGAGCGTACCGCCGAAGCGCAGCGCAGTACTCAGGCCAATATCAATCAGGTCAAACAGGCGCTGAGCAGTATCCGTGAACAATCGCAGTGGTTGTCAGTATCCAACGCCCTGGGCGAGAGTTTGCGTTCACAAATTGCCAAGCTGCCGAAAATGCCCAAACCGCAGCAGTTGGATCGGGAGATGGCCGACATCCGCGCTCAACGTCTGCAATATGACGAGATGCTAAATACTCCACTGAGCGAAGAGCAGCTGGCGCAGATAGACCATCTGCCGAAGAATTTGCGTAGCATCTGGAACAGCCAATATCAGACCCGCCATGATCTGCTGACTTCGCTGATCACCGGCACCGATACCAGCATTTTGGAGCTGGCCAAACTGAAGGTAGCCACCAATCAACAGGTGGATGTTCTGCGCGAAATCAAAGATGCCACCAACCGCTATCTGTTCTGGCTGCCGGATCTGAATCCTATCGGATTGGGCTTCCCACTGGCGGTGCTGCACGATGTGCGGCAACTGGTAGCAATGGATGTCTTCGGCCAAATTGCACAGGGCTTTGTCGCCAGTTTGCACAGTGAAAGTCTGCTGTGGTTGCTGGCGGCGATCGGCGTCAGCATTGCCAGTCGCTACAGCATGGGTAATTACCGGCGTTTTCTGGACAAAGCCGCCAGCCGGGTCGGTAAAGTCACACAGGACAGCTTTGGCCTGACCCTGCGCACCTTGCTGTGGTCAGTGTGGGTCTCGTTACCCGCGCCGGTGCTGCTAGCCGCGGTGGGTTACAGCCTGCTCAATGCCTGGGCCTATCCGGTCGCCATCGCTTTTGGTGAGAGCCTGATTAACCTCGTGATAGTGATCAGTTTGTTTGTGATCACCGCTAACTTTGCCCGCGCCAAGGGGCTGTTCATCGTGCACTTTGGTTGGGACAGCAAAAAGGTCGGCCGCGCTCTGCGCTATTATGCCGTCTCGCTGGCCAGTTTTGTGCCGCTGTGGTGTGTGGCAGATACCTTAAGCTCGCTCAACGATCGCCAGTTTAACGATACGCTGGTGCGGCTGGCCTTTATCGGCTTGTGCATTGTCTTGATGGTGCTGACGGCCAGCCTGCGCCGCACCAAAGTCCCGTTGTACCTCAATGCGCAAGGGTCGGGTCAGAACCTGATTAACTACCTGCTATGGGGCGTGGTGCTGGCCACGCCACCGCTGGCGATTTTGTTCACCTGCTTGGGTTATCTGTCGACCTCACGGGCGCTGCTGGCGCGAGTGGAAGTCTCCTTAGTAGTGTGGCTGTTCCTGTTACTGTTCTACTACTTGACCCGACGCTGGATGTGGATCCAACGCCGACGCATTGCCTTTGAGCGCGCCAAGCAGCGCCGCTCGGAGATCTTGGCCCAGCGCGCTCGCAGCAACGATGATGAGCATGCCTCCAGTAATGATGGCGCGCAGGACATGATTGAAGAGCCGGTGATCGATCTGGATGTGATCAGTGCCAAATCCTTGCAACTGATGCGCTCGATGATCTCGCTTGCGGCGCTCGGCTCCCTGATGCTGATTTGGTCTGAGTTACGCTCAGCCTTTGCCTTCCTCGACAACATCAATCTGTGGAGCGTAATTGACATCACCAACGGGGTGGAAAGCGTACAGCCCATCACCCTTGGCTCACTGCTGTTGGCGGGTCTGGCGCTGATCATCACCGCCAAGATCATCCGCAACCTGCCAGCCCTGATAGAGCTGGCGCTGTTACAACATCTGGATCTGACGCCGGGCACCGGCTATGCCATCACCACCTTGACCAAATACTCGATCATTTTATTAGGTATCATGATCACGGCCTCAATGATCGGGGTGGACTGGGGCAAGTTGCAGTGGTTGATTGCCGCGCTGGGTGTGGGGCTGGGTTTTGGTTTACAGGAGATCTTCGCCAACTTTATCTCCGGTCTGATTATCTTGTTTGAAAAACCGATCCGTATTGGCGATACGGTGACGATCCGCGATCTGACCGGTACGGTGACCAAGATCAATACCCGAGCCACCACCATTGCTGACTGGGATCGCAAAGAGATCATCGTGCCGAACAAGGCCTTTATTACCGAGCAGTTCATCAACTGGTCGCTGTCTGATCCGATCACGCGGATAGTGCTGCGAATCCCCGCCCCACAACATGCCGATACTCAGTTAGTCACCGATTTGATTGAACAGGCGGCGCGCAACACACCTAATGCCTTGGAAACTCCTGCCCCAGAGGTGTATTTGGTCGACTTACAACATGGGATCCCAATCTATGAGATCCGTTTGTACGCCGCCGAAATGGGCCACCGGATGCCAATCCGCCATGAACTGCATAAGCAGATCCTTGCGCTGTTCCATGCCCATCAGCTGGATCTGCCGTATCCACCAAGTCAGATCCGAGTAGAAAAAATGCCGGCCAGTGAGGCGTTACGTCGCAGTCCAATGACGATATAGACGATATGACGCTATAAATGACACGTTGAATAACGGTCTCGCGCGCGAGCAAAGGTGACCGTTCTGCCTGAGCGTGAGCGAGCTTCATTTGATAATGAGAATTTATTGCATTTGCGCGAGTTCTCATTTATTGTACAAGGACTGCACAGAAATCGGTTTCAGCCCTTCCGTTTTCTGCCATGCTCTCCCCCGCAACACAGTCATGCCATCGAGGGATGGCTATCGTGATTAGCTAAAAAAACGGCGGAGCTACTTATCAAGTAGCTCCGCCGTTTTTCCATCATCGACCCTATCAACGCCGGTTCAAGCGATCCCGACCGGGAATGCCATCACTTCGCTGA
>JBOFCH010000431.1:0-3567 GCA_051645985.1 Plesiomonas sp.
GTGCAGCGTTGTTGCAATTGCGCGATAAAATTCGACCGGTCATATCGCCAGAGCCAGTTCCGGCTCTAGACCCAGAGGCACCGCTCAGTGCCGAGTCACCATGCCGCGCTCGCAGTGCAGGCGCAACGGAGGAGTAACGTTTTGTTTTCCTTTGGTATTAGGGCTAACTTTCTGGCTTTGTGGCGGCCGACCTGCTGAAAGGTCGAGCGTCTGAGCGCTGTTCAACGATATAATCCCGCCTTTAAGCGATGAAAAAACAGTCTCTAACAGACTGTGCTTAACCGATCGCTCCAACATTATTTAGGCACAGGCTCCGTCGTGGATGACGAATAACAGCCAGTGCTCACCCGTGCAAGCAGGAGAAACCGCGAGGGATCATGCGCTACGACGACCAGGATGAAGATCGTGCTCCGATTGGACGACGCCGTAAACCGGCGCGCGATAACCGCGCGTCATCACGGCGTTGGTTCGCACACAACCGGAAGAATGAACAGGATGATGATGAGTGGTATGACGATCCTGACCGCGATCTGCCCGATGACGAGCAAGACGGCGATGATGCTGATGACGATGAACGGGATGATGACGACGCGGAGGAGCAACTGATGGCGCGTCGTTCGTCGTGGAAACGCCGTTTGCTGAGCCTCGGGCTAAAGCTGGCGCTGGTCGGAGGCGCCGTGATGGCCCTGTGGGGCATCTATCTGGATGGTAAAATCCGTGACCGGATGGATGGTCAGGTCTGGCAGTTGCCGGCCTCGGTGTATAGCCGGATCATCAATTTGCAGCCGGGCGAGCCTTATTCGCTGAAGATGATGAGCGAAGCGCTGGAAGGGATGCAATACCGACCAGTGAATGCACTGCGTCGTCCCGGCGACATGGTGGTGGGCAAGAGCAGCATCGATATTTTCCGTCGTCCGTTCGATTTTCCGGATGGGCCGGAGCCACAGATGCGCCTGCGTCTGAGTTTTGCCAATAACCAATTGGTCAGCATGCGCGATCTGGATAATAACGAGCAGATGCAGATGCTGCGCATCGATCCGAAGCTAATCGCCATGTTGCAGTCGCCGCACAATGAGCAGCGTCTGTTTACCCCGCGCGAAGGCTTCCCGGATTTGCTCATCGATACCCTGCTGTTAACCGAAGATCGCGACTTTTATCAGCACGATGGTGTTAATCCGCTGGCCATTGGCCGGGCCATCTGGGTCAACTTACTGGCCGGGCGCACCGTACAAGGTGGCAGTACCATTACCCAGCAGCTGGCCAAAAACCTGTTTTTGACCAATCAGCGCTCGTTAATCCGCAAAGCGCGCGAAGCCTATATGGCGGTGCTGATTGATTATCGTTACAGCAAAGAGCGCATTCTGGAGACCTACTTAAACGAGGTTTATCTGGGGCAAAACGGCAACGATCAAATTCACGGCTTTGCGCTGGCCAGCCTGTTTTATTTTGGTCGTCCGGTGAATGAGCTGACTACCGATCAGCAGGCGCTATTGGTCGGGATGGTCAAAGGGCCATCCTATTACAATCCGTGGCGCTACCCAGAGCGCGCGATTGAGCGGCGTAATGTGGTGCTGAAAGTGATGCAGGAGCAGCAGGTCATTGACCAAGAGCTGTATGATCTCTTGAGCAAGCGCCCGCTGGGCATTCAAGCGCGCGGCGTAGTGACGGCCAGCCAGCCGGCCTACATGCAGGTGATGCGCCAAGAGCTGCGCCAAGCCCTCGGCGACAAGGCTGAGAAGCTCTCGGGCATGCGTATTTTCACCACCTTAGATCCGGCAGTACAAAACGCAGCGGAAAAAGCGGTGCAAGACGGCATCCCAGCGCTGCTCAGTCAGCGTCATCTTAAGCAGCTGGAAACCGCCATGGTGGTCACCGATCGCTACAGCGGGGAGATCCGCGCCATGATTGGTGGCGCGCAGACCCGCTACGCCGGCTTTAACCGCGCATTGCAGGCACGGCGACCGATTGGCTCGCTGATCAAGCCGCCGGTGTACATGACGGCGCTGACCATGCCAGATCGTTTCCGACTCAATACGCCGCTGTCGGACAATCCGTTGTCGATGCGGATGCCCAATGGTCAGCTGTGGCAGCCGAAAAACTACGATCGTAAGTACCGCGGCTCGGTGACCTTGCTAACGGCGCTCAGCAGCTCTCTCAACGTGCCGACCGTCAACTTAGGTATGCAAGTGGGGCTGGACACTGTCGCCAACGAGCTGACCAAGATGGGCATCGACAATCAGTACATCCCGCGTTTACCGGCGATGCTGCTCGGCGCTATCAGCTTGACGCCGATGGAAGTGACCCAGATGTACCAGACATTGGCTAGTGGTGGTCAGTATGTGCCGATGTCGACATTGCGCACGGTGCTGGATGAGAACGGTCAACCGCTGTACGAAAGTTTGCCGCAGGCACAAAGCGTCGTGCCAACGCAGGCCGCCGATTTGGCGTTGTACGGCATGCAGCAGGTGGTGGCCTCCGGTACGGCGCGTTCGCTGAATAAGAGCTTTAATGCCGGTTTAGCCGGTAAGACCGGTACTACCAATGAGCTGCGCGACAGCTGGTATGTCGGGGTGGACGGTAAAAACGTGGTGACGGTGTGGGTGGGGCGTGATGATAACGGCGAGGCTAAGCTCACTGGCGCTAATGGGGCCTTGACTTTGTACCGTCGCTATCTGGAAGTGTTGCCGCCGATGCCGCTGGTGCTGAAAATGCCACCGGGGATCGCGTGGATTGGCGTGACGCCATCCGGTCAGTTCGATTGTGGTGCACCGCAAAAACTGCCGGTGTGGACCAGCGATCCGGATCAGTTCTGTGCGCCACCGAACCCGGTGGATCAAATGGGCAGTTGGATCCAAAACGTGTTGGGCTTGTAAGCCGCACGTCACATGAGTGGCTTACTGTCCGCTGCGCATACACAACAATGTGTACGTAACACAATGTATAATGTATATGGTCAACAAAAAGCCCCGTCATCGACGGGGCTTTTTTTATCGCCGGTGTTTTATCTTAGTAGGCGTGCGCCACTCAGTCTTGCAGACGCGCAAAGCAACGCTCGGCGGCGGCCACCGTAGCATCGATATCTGCTTCGCTGTGAGCCAGCGACATAAAGCCCGCTTCAAAGGCCGATGGGGCCAGATACTGGCCTTCGTCCAGCATCAGGTGGAAGAAGCGCTTGAAGCGCTCGGCATCGCAGGCGACCACGTCTTGATAGCAGGTTACCTGCGGCGCATCGGTGAAGAACAGGCCGAACATCCCGCCAACCTGATTGACCACCAGACCGATGTTCTGCCGCTTAGCGGCTGCGCGCAGGCCATCAGCCAGACGTTCGGTCAACGCCGTCAAGCGCTCGGATTGACCCGGCTCGGCCAGCGTGGTCAGGCAGGCATAACCGGCCGCCATCGCAATCGGGTTACCGGACAGCGTCCCCGCCTGATATACCGGGCCAGTCGGTGCGATGTGCGCCATCACGTCACGGCGGCCACCAAAGGCACCGACCGGCATACCGCCACCGATGATTTTGCCCAGACAGGTCAGATCCGGCGTTACGCCATAGTGCGCCTGCGCGCC
>JBOFCH010000432.1:0-3203 GCA_051645985.1 Plesiomonas sp.
GAGGTGGAGATTGACGCGCAGGTGCACGAAGAGATTTTGCGCCGTGCTAACCGTAGCGAAAATGGTGCGCGGATGCTGGAGTCGGTAATAGACGGCGCGCTGTTACCTCCGGTGTCATTACAACTGCTACAGCGGCTATCTGCCGGTGAGTCAGTACGTAAAGTTAGCTTCCGCGTTGCTGAAGGCGAGTTTATCGCCGAGGTGGAGTGCTGAGCATGCAGCAGGCGCTCGAATTCGCGTTTTCCCTGACTCAAGCACGCGGGGAGCCATCACTGTGTGATTGGCTGTTGAATATCGTGCGCCAAGGGTGGCAACCGCGCGGTGCGTTACTGGGTATGCTGGATGTCAGTGGACGTCAGTTGCATTGCCGTGGCTGGCTGGGAAAGCAGGAGACGACGTTGTCACTGGCGGCGGATGATTTTACTCATCCGCTGGCTTTAGCGCTGTGTCGGGATCAGGTGTGCATGTGGGAATCACTCCACGGCGGTGCGCGCATTGGTGATCACGGTTTGCGTCGCCTGTTGTCTGAGTCGGTGGCTGACTGTGGCATTCATTGCCTGCCGTTACATGCACAAGAGGGTAAGCCGGTCGCGGTACTGGCGCTATTTGATAGCGCCGCCTGTTTAAAACAGTGGCAGGTACAGGGCACTTTGACGTTGTTAACCCAGATTTTCACCGGTCAGTTAACGTTGATCCGGGATCTGGGGCGTTCACGACGTGGAGTCAGTGATTTGCAAGACTCTATCCGCGTGATGCGGGGTGAAGGTGAACAGCGTCGCCGACAAGATGAGCGCTTAAAAGAATCGCTGATCGGCGAGTCGCGAGCGATTCGTCAGTTACGCGAGCAGATCACACAGGCCGCGTCGCATCGCCTTAACGTGCTGATCCAAGGCGAAACTGGAACCGGTAAGGAAGTGGTGGCTCGTCTGTTACATCAATGCTCATCGCGGGCGGATAAACCGTTTGTGGCCATTAATTGCGCGGCCATTCCGGAAAACCTGATTGAAAGTGAGTTGTTTGGCTATCAGAAAGGGGCCTTTTCCGGTGCCCAAAGCAATAAAACCGGCCTGGTGACACAGGCCAATGGCGGAACGTTATTTCTGGATGAAGCCGGTGATATGCCGGCCAGTATGCAGGCGAAGTTATTGCGCGTTCTGGAGACGCGCCACTTTCGGCCGTTGGGGGGCGATAAGGAAGTCTATTCCGATTTTCGTCTGATTGCGGCGACTCACCAGCCATTGGAGCTGTGTGTGAACGAAGGGGCCTTTCGGCAAGATCTGTATCACCGCTTATGCCAGAGCCTGTTGTTGCTGACGCCATTGCGTGAGCGCCCCGACGATATCAGCCTGCTGAGTGAGCATTTTATTGCCCATTTTGCGGCTCAGGAAGGCAAAAGTTTCGGCCCTTTGCAACGCAGTTTTCTCAAACAACTGCTGGGCTATGACTTTCCCGGCAACGTGCGGGAGTTACGCAATGTGCTGGAGGTGGCTTGCGCCCAGACGCTATCGGGACAAGCGATCACACTGGCGGCATTGCCACCGGAGATCCGCGATCGTCTGACTGTCGAGCCAGAATCTGATCCTGAGTCAGATCCTGAATCGGATCACGATGATTTTTGTCATGTCAGCGATTTACGTCAAGCCTTGCAACAGTATGAGGTCTCGGTGATCGAGGCACGGCTACGTTATTTCCAAGGTAACCGGATGCGAGTGGCGGAAAGCCTGAATATTCCCAAGCGTACGCTGGATCATAAATGTCAGAAGCTGGAGGTGAATGGATGAAACGGTGGGCAGCTGTAGTACTACTGCTGACCGGCAGTGCGGCAGCGCAAACGGACTGGCCAGAGCAATGGCAGCGTTGTCGCGCCGAGCCAGCGCCACTGGCTCGTCTGGCCTGTTATGACGCGATAGGGGCGGGGCAAGCCCAAGCGGCGGAGGCCACTGTTTCGGCAGAGCGCTCGGCATTTTGGCGTCAGATCCAAGCGCAGGAAGCTACCCGCAGTGGCGATAGCCCACTGTTTATTCTCGGGCAACAACTTACTCTCGGGCAACAACCGGACTCCGCTGATTTGCTGCTGACGCGCGCGGCGCTGCGCGGTGGTACGTTGGCGATCGGGTGTAGCAATGCCATTACCCGAATTTGGTTGCGGTTGGATACCCCTTGGTCGGGCGATCAGGTGACGTCGTGGGTTGATGGACAGCCCGCAGCGAATAACTGGTTCGTGCGTGATCATGGCATGTTGCTGGAGTTTGGCCGCGGCTTGCCCGCTATCGAAGAGCTTAAACACTGGAGCGGTCAGCGTGAGCTGATGTTGCAGGCCAAAGACGGTATGAGTGTACGGGTTGATCTCAGTGGCCTGCAAGAGGCATTGCAACCTCTTCGTCAGCAGTGTCGATGGTAGGAGATAGGATGCAGCATTCACATCCTTGGTGTCAGCGCTTACTGACACCATTACCGGATCAGGCGGTCAGCAGTGCGGTCGCGGCCGATGATCCGCTGTGGGAGAGTGTGGAAACCGAGTTGGTGAAACTCGGCTCTTTAGCGCACAGTCAGGTGGATCTGAATCAGGTCGCGGGTTCTTGTTTAACCCTGCTGGAAACCCGAACCAAAGATATGCGGGTGTTAGCTCAGTTGGCTCGTTGCCTGCAACATCCGGCCAAAGCAACGCCGTTTGCTACTGCTTTGATGTTGCTGGATTGCTGGGTGGACGCTTATTGGAATAGCGCATGGCCGGTTAGCCTGATGCAAAAGCAGCGGGTGGTCAGTCAGATTATTAAGCGCTTTGAAGCGGTCCTCGAGCGGGTATGCGGTGCGGCCTCACCGGCTGAATTAACCCAGTTGCTGCACTTGGCCGATGCCTTTGCCCAGCGCTGGACGGCGTTGGTGCCAGACAAAGCGGCGATGCTCGATGAGCTGGTGGCCGGATTACGCCGGGCGCAGCGACAAAAGCAAGAGCAAGCGACGGCCGATGCCGCCGTATCGTCCTCGTCATCAGTATTGTCATCGTCGACATCCGTAGCCGGCAGTGGCGCGGTCACCGCCTCCTCGTTGATGACCAGCAGCCAGAGCGCAATTGATACATCGGATGAGCGTGCGTGGCGCCAGACCCAATTGCGGATAGCGGAATTGTTGATTGAAGCCCAGCCGGATGCGGCTATCGGTTTTCGGCTTTGGCGTCATGCGCTATGGAGCAGTATCACCGC
>JBOFCH010000433.1:0-5756 GCA_051645985.1 Plesiomonas sp.
TGATCAGGGTAAACAATACCCCCATCCAGAAAATCGCGCCCAGCACCACCGGAATACTGATTTTTTGCCCCAGCACCAGACTGAATGCCGTAAACGCCGTCAGCGAGATAGCACAGCCAATCGCCATCGGCAATTTGGCCCACAGGCCCATCAGCAAAGAGCCGAAAGCGGCAACCAGACAGGTAGCAATAAACACCGCGCCCTGATTAAAGCCGGCCGCACCCAGCATGTTCGGTACGACTATGATGGAATACACCATCGCCAAAAAAGTGGTTAAACCGGCAATGATCTCCTGTCGTACCGAGCTGCCACGCTCGGAAATCAGAAAATAGTTATCCATTGCACTGCGGGTTGCGTCCTCACGCACGGAGGATGATGAAGGGTTCGTTGCCATGAACCAGATCCTTAGGTAAACGATTGCGCAAAAAATTAGAGAGACAAACTAAAAGCGGCATCACAATATCATGTACAGAAAATATGTATAGCCATTGCAGATTAACTGAACAAAAATTCAGCGCAAACGTTTTCTTGCGCTATAAATCACGGAGAAATCACACTGAGAAGTACCGCTCAGTCTGAGTGTATCCCGCTGAGAGTGCCGCGAAGAAATTGAACACTCAGTCCATGGAGTGTGTATCGCAGGTCATCGGTGATCATACAGCCTGTTTTTGTTACCCGAAGCTCCGTTATCTGGACGCTATCTGGACGCTATCTGGAGCAAGAGACAACACAACCGGCGTCTATGACGCCGGAGTCTGCCAGCGACGGAACAAGTCTTGCGGCAAGGTGATGGCAAACTGATCCAGTACCCGGTTAACGGTCTGGTCGATAATGTCATCCAGTGTTTGTGGCCGATGATAAAATGCGGGCACCGGTGGCATGATCACCGCCCCCAGCTCAGCAGCCTGTGTCATCAGGCGCAAGTGTCCCAGATGCAGCGGAGTTTCCCGCACGCCCAGCACCAAGGTGCGGCGCTCTTTTAACACCACATCCGCCGCACGTACCAATAGATCATCGGCATAGCTGTGCACTATCCCAGACAAGGTTTTTACTGAGCACGGTAAAATCACCATGCCGGCAGTACGAAACGAGCCGGAAGAGATAGATGCGGCGATATCACGCACATCGTGGTACACATCGGCCAGTTCAGTCACTTCACGCAACGTAAAGTCTGTTTCCAAGGCAATAGTGCGCCGCGCTGCCTGACTGATAATCAGGTGCGTTTCAATCTGCGCCAATGGCTGTAATACCTGTAGCAAGCGGATACCATATTGCGCCCCACTGGCCCCGGAAATGCCGACGATTAAACGCGTGCGCTCCATACTTGTTTGAATCTCTCTGATTTAACGTCAATGGCCACTCGCTGCCCCAGCCCGTTCTGGTTATCCAGCCATAACAGGCTGCCGATCTCCAGCTCAAACCAACTAACTTTGTTCATTGACTGCAACAACTGCGGATCTTGGGCGATAAAAGCAAAGCGAGCCAGATAAACCTGCTTCGCACGATCGCGCGCCTCTCCTTGCAACAAGCGCACTTGCCCATCCCCCTGCAAGCCACGAATTTCAGTCCACTGACAAGCATCGGAATAGATACTGAAGGCCGCCTGCGGATAATGCAGCAATGCTTGACCGTGCCGGCTATCGAGGCGTGACAGGAAAATCAGCTTATCGCCATCCTGTACAGCGTAATAGACCGGAGCGCTCCACGCACCCTCATGATCTTGTACCGCCAACGCCATCACCTGATGGTCGGCCAAATATGCGGCCACCGTGGTTAATTGCATGCATCCCCCTTAACAATCTCGGCTGTTATACCACAGCAGCCAAAGCGCCGGCCAGTAACGTTCGCTGACTCACGCATCACAACAGCCTGCGCCAGTAAAAAGAGAGCTTGAAAAACGAGAAGAAAAAGCGTGACGAGAAGGATAAAAAAAGCCTGCCGCCGACACCGGGCAGACAGGCCTTGATACACATACCTGATCTATTTGGGTACACCGAGCGGGTATTAGCGCTCGTTATGCAGCTCCAAACTGGACGTGTTTTGCAACTGCGCCTTAGCATCATCGTTACGCAAGGAATCGAGATATTCCAAATACCCTTGATCGACATCCTGCGTGATATACACACCGTTAAAGACCGAGGTTTCAAAGCGCTGGATCTCTGGGTTCTCTTCGCGCACCGCCGCCACCAGATCGTCCAAATCTTGGAAAATCAGGGCATCAGCACCAATCAGGCGCGCAATTTCCGGCACTTCACGGCCATAAGCAATCAGCTCATGCGGGCTTGGCATATCGATACCGTAGACGTTCGGAAAGCGAATTTCCGGCGCTGCGGAGGCAAAATACACTCGCTTAGCGCCCGCTTCACGGGCCATCTCGACAATTTGCTCCGAGGTGGTGCCACGCACGATGGAGTCATCCACCAGCAGCACGTTTTTACCGCGAAACTCGGATTTAATCGCATTCAGTTTGCGACGCACGGACTGACGGCGAATGTGCTGTTCGGGCATGATAAAGGTACGGCCCACATAGCGGTTTTTCACATAACCTTGGCGATACGGTTTATCCAAGATCCGGGCGATTTCCAGTGCGATATCGCACGACGTTTCCGGGATAGGGATCACCACATCAATATCCAGATCTTCCCACTCGCGGGCGATCTTCTCACCCAGACGTTGGCCCATTCGCACCCGAGCGCTATACACCGAGATCTTATCAATAAACGAATCCGGACGAGCAAAGTAGACAAACTCGAAAATGCACGGGCAAATCTGAGGATTCTCCGCGCACTGCTCAGTATACAACGCGCCATCAAAGGTGATGTAAATCGCTTCACCGGGCGCGACATCGCGCACAAACTCAAACCCGACCGCATCCAGCGCCACGCTTTCTGAGGCCACCATATACTCGGTACGGCCGTCATCCAGCAATCGTTTGCCCAATACCAACGGACGAATGCCGTTCGGGTCGCGAAACGCCAACATGCCATGACCGATGATCATCGCTACACAGGCATAGGCACCGCGCACATGACGATGCAGCGCACGCACGGCAGCGAATACATCTTGATTGGTCAGTGGGTAATGCTCAAAGCGATCCAGCTCGTTCGCCAGCACATTGAGCAACACTTCAGAATCGGAGGTGGTGTTGACATGGCGACGCGCCACTTCAAACAGTTTTTGTTTCAGTTCAATGGCATTGGTGAGGTTACCATTGTGCGCCAGAGTGATACCAAAAGGGGAGTTTACGTAGAAGGGTTGTGCTTCGGAGGCGCTGGAGCTGCCGGCGGTGGGATAGCGCACATGGCCTATCCCGACATTGCCTTGCAGTCGCTGCATATGCCGCGCCTCAAATACATCCTTGACCAGTCCGTTAGCCTTTCGCAAGCGAAAGGCATTCTGGCTATCGATGGTCACGATGCCTGCCGCATCCTGACCCCGGTGCTGAAGCAGTGTTAACGCATCATAGATGGACTGATTGACCGGGGTGAAACCGACCATACCGACAATACCGCACATGTTTCCTCATTTCCTCTACAGGTGCCCCCTGCCATATCACTACATAGGTATCACTACATAGGAAGTTTAGGCAGGAAACTGGATGAGTTTTTCAGGTATTCAAAAAACCACTGAATGACAATCCCGAACTGTGGGATCAGTCTAGACTTCTGCCACCACTCAGCCTTGGAAAAATCGGTAAAGGAATCGAGGAAGAACAGCAAAGCAGCAATAATTAATACGCCGCGCAGCGCCCCGAAACAAATTCCCAGAACCCGATCAGTACCGGATAAACCGGTTTTTTCCACCAACTGACCAATCACATAGTTCACCACCGAACCGACAATCAGGGTAGCAACAAACAACGCCGCAATCGCCAGACCATTGCGCAGCATCGGGTCTTGGAACTGGGTGAAGTACACGGCAAGTTCGGCATAAAAATTACTGGCAACGAAAAATGCAACCACCCAAGTCACCAACGAGAGTGCTTCCCGCACAAACCCGCGGATCAGACTCACCAGCGCAGAAAAACCAATAACACCCAAAATTGCGTAATCAACCCAGTCCATATTTATCCCGGCGCGTCTGTCGCGCGCATTCTAACAGAAAAAGAAAACGTTTGCGTATGTGAATTTGACGGTAAAAGTCGCTTTTATGGCCGCACCGGATCAAAGCTGCGTACCTGACCACGCAGGCCGGTAATTCGCTGCATATCATCCAGCGCAAAGACCAATTTCTCTTTCGAGGTATCCGGCCCCACATAAATACGATTCAACTGACCCGCAGCAGCCGGTGATGGCTGACTGTAGGCTTTGTAACCGGCTAGACGCAGTTTGGCGATGATCTCATTGACCTTGTTGGCATTTTTCAGTGCGCCCAACTGTACTACGTAAGCCTTACCCGATGGTGCCGGCTCTGGCTTAGGTTTCTCCGGTGTCTTTTCCACCACCTTCTCTGGTACCTTGGCAACCTCTACCGGTTTGGTCGGCTTGGCGGGGGGGGATTTGCTCACCACCGGCGGATTCACCGATGTTGAGGAGGCCGTGGTGGTTGGCGCGACCGGTGGTGGTGCGACATCAGCCGTCCGATCCAGCTTATTATTCCCCTGCATCGGATCGACCGTCGCGGGCAAATCCGGCTGGCTAGATGGCAGCGGATGCAACGGCTGATTCATCGCCGGCGGTAAATCCGGTGAGTTCTCTGGCTCTTGCAAGGCCGGTTTTAAGGGGATCGCGGCAAAATCCTGCTGATGCTTTTTCTGGGTATCCAGAATATCCGGCAGAACTATTACACCGAGAGCCACCAGTACGATGGCTCCGACTAAACGATTTTGAAACTGACTGGCCACGTTAGTCCCTCGCTTGGTTATTACGGGCGTCCAGCGCCTCCATGACATGGGCTACAGTGTAAAACGAGCCAAACACAATCACCAAATCCTGTTCATCGGCTTGTGCCATGGCGCTGTCCCACGCCTCAACCACCGAGTCGTAAGCTTGCGCTTGGTCAGCCGGTAAATGGGCTAACAACGCCTGACCACGTTGGCCACGAGGGCCTTCTAACGTGGCGCACAGCCACTGGTCGATATGTGGCACCAAGACGCTGAGTGCGCCTGCCACATCTTTATCAGCCAACATGCCGACAACGCCATAAACGCGACCGATTTTCAGCTGCTCTTGCAAACGAGCTGCCAGATAACGCGCGGCATGCGGGTTATGCGCCACATCCAAAATAACGCGCGGTTTATCTTGGATCTGCTGAAAACGTCCCGGCAAGGCCGCTTGCTGCAAACCGGTGCGAACAGCCGCTTCGCTCACCGCCAAACCACTCATGTGCAGCGCCGTCAGCGCTGTCGCCGCGTTGGCCAGTGGCACCTGTGGCAACGGTAAGTGCGTCAGCTGATATGCGCCACACTGCCATTGCCATTCCTCTGGTGCGCCGGCTGCCGCATCTGAACTTGGCGTCCGTGCATATCCCCACTCATGGCCGACTCGCAGCAGCTGCGCGCCAACCTCGGCCGCCACGGCGGCAATCGAGGCAGGCATATCCGGCTCGCCCACCACGGCAGGCTTCCCACCGCGCAAGATCCCGGCCTTTTCCCGGCCAATAGTTTCGCGATCATGGCCCAGCCAATCGGTATGATCCAGATCGATACTGGTGATCACCGCTACATCGCAATCCACTAAGTTGGTGGCATCTAAACGCCCACCTAAGCCGACTTCCAAGATAACCACATCCAGCGCCGCATCACGGAATAGCTTCAA
>JBOFCH010000434.1:0-4409 GCA_051645985.1 Plesiomonas sp.
TATCGGTTACGGCCATATCGGCACGCAGCTGGGGATTTTGGCCGAAGCGGTTGGGATGAATGTCTTTTTCTACGATATCGAAACCAAGCTGCCGCTCGGTAATGCCACTCAAGTTTCTAGTTTGCCTGACTTGCTGAACATGAGTGATGTCGTGTCACTGCATGTGCCGGAAACGCCATCGACCAAAGAGATGATTGGCGCGGCAGAGCTGGCATTCATGAAACCCAGCTCGATTTTGATTAACGCCTCTCGCGGTACCGTGGTGGACATTCCCGCGCTGTGTGGCGCGCTGTCCTCCCGTCATCTGGCGGGGGCTGCGATCGATGTGTTCCCAACGGAGCCGGCCACCAATAAAGATCCATTTACCTCGCCACTGTGCGAGTTTGATAATGTTCTGCTGACACCGCACATCGGTGGCTCAACTCAGGAAGCACAAGAGAATATCGGGCTGGAAGTGGCCGGTAAATTTATCAAGTATTCGGATAATGGCTCGACCTTGTCAGCGGTGAATTTCCCGGAAGCCTCTTTGCCTGGGCATGGTACGGCCAGCCGTCTGCTGCATATTCATGAAAACCGCCCGGGTATTTTGACCCAGATTAACCAGATTTTCGCCGAAGAAGGGGCCAATATCGCCGCCCAGTATCTGCAAACCACACCGGAAATTGGCTATGTGGTGATCGATGTAGAAACGGAGCAGGCGGAGCGGGCATTACTGCGAATGAAGCAGATCCCGGGCACGATTCGCGCACGGATCTTGTACTGATCGTCTCTCCCTGTTTTGCGCGGCCTTTGCGCAGGTTTTCCCGCCGGTCTTTGCTAAGACCGGCTTTTTTTATTCGGGTGTTTTTATTCGCATAGAGCAATACGGGAGCTATGGCTTTCTGCTACACCTCATCTTCTCTTCTTTCTACCTCCGCTCAGCATCTTGCATAAATAAAAAGATGCATATAATATGCATGTTAAAGATGTATTTTAGATCCCTGTTTATTTTGCTCCCTGAGTGAGTGTTTACGGGGAGCACTGGAGGAAATATGGATTGGCTGAACTGCCGAGTCGGCGAGTTAGTGGCACAAGATTTTCGTTATGCACATGTGTTTAGTCGTTTTGGCGTTGATTTTTGCTGTGGCGGTGGCCGGACATTGGCCGCGGCCTGCGAGCGGGCCTCTGCCGAGCCGCATGCAGTGGTCGCGGCACTGAATGCGGTACAGGAGCAAGGCTCGGCGGAGAGCGGCTGGGCTGAGTTGGATGATGAGACCCTGATCCAGCACATTGTCGATACCCACCATGCCTACATCCGCCGCACCGCGCCGCTGCTGCTGGAGTACAGCGAGAAGATGGTGCGCGCTCACGGTGAGCGTTATCCAGAAATTCGCCCGCTGGCGGGTTTTATCCGTGCGCTGATGGACGATTTAGTGCCCCATTTGATGAAAGAAGAGCAGATCCTATTCCCAGCAATGCGCGATTTGAGTCAGGGCATTGTGCGTGAGACGTGCTTTGGGCACATCGGCAACCCGATCCGCGCGATGGAGCATGAGCATCAAGATGCCGGGCAGATTATGGCGCGTCTGCTCGAGATGACCCAAGGCTTTGTGCCGCCGGAATATGCGTGCACTACGTGGCGGGTCTGTCTGGCGACCTTGGCCGAATTCGAGTCTGATTTGCACCAGCATATCCATCTGGAAAACAATATTCTGTTCCCGCGCATGTTGGCGAAAGCGGCGATGGAATAGAGAATAAAAAAACCGGCCATACATAGATGGCCGGTTTTTTTTGTCACGCCAGCGAGCATAGCTTACTGGCATAGCTCGTTAGCCGAGATTAACTGTGCGTCATCTCGTTGGCGCGAATGCGGAACAACACGGTATAGACTACCGGCACTACAAACAGCGTCAGGACAGTGGCAAAGCCTAAGCCGAACATGATAGTGACCGCCATCGATTTGAAGAACGGATCAAGCAGCAGGGGGGCAACCCCGAGAATGGTGGTGATCGCGCCCATGGCTACTGGACGCACCCGCGAGCGGGACGACTCCAGCACGGCCAGCAGACGCGGTTTCCCTTCGCGGATCTCCAAATCTATCTGATCGACCAGCACGATGGCGTTTTTGATCAGCATGCCGGTGAGGCTGAGGAACGCTAGCATGGCCATAAACTCAAACGGCGTCTGGGTTACCACCAAGCCGAAGCTGACCCCGACCACCGCCAGTGGCACGATCATCCAGATAATCAGTGGTTGGCGGATAGCGTTGAACAGCGCTACCACGGTAAACACCATGGCGGCAAAGGCGATCGGCAGAATTTGCATGATACCCGCATTGGCATCCGACGAATCGCCAAACTCACCGCCCCAGCTCAGGCTGTAGCCCGGAGGCAGAGGGATAGCCTCCACTTTAGCGCGCACGCGGTTGAACACCACACCGGTTAGCTCGGTTGCCGGATCGCCTTGCACCTTGATGGTCGGGAAGCGATCGACGCGCCGGATAATGGCGTTCTCCCATTGTGGCTCCAGACGCAGCAAATACTGGCTCAGAGGCACGGTTTGTTGGCTACCGGCCGGTAATACCCGGACGTTATACAGTGCATCAACCTGATCGCGCTCCGCCGCTGGCGGACGCGCTACCACCGGCAGCAGATCGTTGCCGCGCTGGTATTGAGCTATGTTGGTGCCGTTAAAGTAGTTGCTGGCGGCCAGATCCAGATCACTGGCATTAAAGCCGCTTTGGCGGGCCTTGGCTTCATTCCAGATCGGTTGGATCACCTTCACCGGTTGACGCCAGTCATCTTTAATTGCCGTCATACCGCCATCATCCAGATAAATCTGGCGGGTTTTAGCGGCCAGTGAACGCAGTATTTTCGGATCTGGGCCACTGAACTTAGCTTCAATCTTCGAGCCGCCGCCCGGGCCAAGCTGGAATTTCCAGACTTTTGGCATCGCATCGGGGTAGTTTTGCTCGATGAAACTGCGAATTTGTGGCATCAGAGAGTCAATCTTGCGCCAGTCATCCACATCCACCAGCAGCTGAGCATAGCTGGTATTCGGCTCTTCCGCGCCATATACCAACATAAAGCGCAGACCTCCGGCACCAACCAAGGTGGTGGTGGCAGTGACTTCCGGCAGGGTTTGCACGAACTCGGCAATTTCGCCGACTTCTTGGTTAGTCCGCTCGATATTGGTGCCTTGCGGCAACCAGTAATCCACCACAAACTGTGCGCGAGTCGAGGCCGGGAAGAAACCCGGAGGCACGTATTTGAGACCGACTACGGCCAGCACCAGCAGTACCAGACAAGCGCCGAGCGTTGGCCAGCGCAGACGGATACAGGCCGCCAGCAGGCGCTGATAGCCGAGCAAGAACTTGCCAGTACCGGCGTTCGGGTTCGGTTTGGTGTTTTTGAACAGCAGCACGCAGAACAGCGGTGTCAGGGTGACAGCCAGCAGCCAGCTCATCAGCATGGAGTACAAGATCACCCAGAACAGGCTACCGGCGTACTCACCGGTATTATCCGGTGACAGGCCGATGGCACTGAACGCCATTATGCCGACGACTGTACCACCGAGCAGTGGCCACTGGGTTTGCTTGACGATTTTCAGCGCCGCATCGCGCGGCGACTCGCCTTGCTGGCTGCGGATCAAAATTCCTTCGGTGACCACGATGGCGTTATCCACCAGCATCCCGAGCGCAATAATCAGTGCGCCGAGGGAGATCCGGTGCATGTCGATGCCATCGAGCTGCATGATGATCAACGTGGCGGCAACGGTCAGCAGCAGGACAAAACCAATCAGCAGACCCGAGCGCATGCCCATAAACAGCAGCAACGTCACGACCACAATCAGCACCGCAGCAATCAGGTTATCCACGAAATCACTGATCGAGGCATCCACCGTTTCGCCCTGATGGGAGATAACCTTGAGCTGCATACCGAGCGGAATACGGGACTCCAGCTCCGCCAGACGGGCGCTGACATTTTCGCCGAGGGTTACGATGTTACCGCCGGAGAGGTTACTGATCCCAAGGCCAATGGCTGGCTGACCATCGAAGTAGAGCAAACTGGTGGCCGGCTCGCGATAACCCAGTGACACCTGACCAATATCGCCCAGGCGGAAGGTCTGGCCTTTGCCGTCACTCAGCAATAGCTCGTTCAACGCACTGACATCATGGACGGTATTCATTGGCCCGACCGCCAGTCGCTCCGGACCGACATCAATATTGGCGGTGGCCGTGGGGGTAATGGCATTGCGCAGCTGCTGATAAATCTGCTCCGGCTGCAAACCGAGATTGGCCAGCTTACCGGTTGGGATCTCCAGATACACTTGTTCTGGCTGATCGCCCCACAGCGCGACCTTAGCCACGCCCGGCACCAATGCCAGCTCTTTACGCAGCATATCGGCGGTCTGTTTTAGCTCGGCAAAGC
>JBOFCH010000435.1:0-5307 GCA_051645985.1 Plesiomonas sp.
CTGGGATCATGGCTGCAAGAACGGTACGTTTCATGCTATTTCCTCATTCACTTTCGTCGTGTTCCATCCAATTATTTTGGTGTTGGAACTTTCCTTGAGGGGTAATGTCGCATTTGTGGTGGTGTGATGCTAGTCACTAATTGCATCCATCCGTATCAGTTTTTGCAGCGGGAAACTGACTGTAATTAATTGTTTCTCTGATGAAACTTATTGGGTATTTCAACACCCACACTTTTCAGTGTAATTAAATACGCGTGATTGCTTGCGCATGGAAAGTATTTTGTCGCGTTAGGATTGCGCAGTGATTAATAAGACACTGCGTTATAAAAATGAGCGGATTGGCATTTATTCAAATACAGGCCTAATAAAGACCAAATAAAGGCTAAAGATAGACGAGTGAAATGGCGACATCAGAACGCGTGGAATAAACCGCGCATAAAAAAGGACAGAAAAATAAAAGCCGGGCATGCCGGCTTTTATATACGCTCAGATAGATAAGAGCAGAATGACCTTAAATTAGAACAGTGCGTTACGCGGAGTACGTGGGAATGGGATCACATCACGCACGTTTTGCATTCCGGTGACATAAACCACCAGACGTTCAAAGCCCAGACCGAAACCGGCGTGCGGTACGGTGCCGTAACGGCGCAGATCGCGATACCACCAGTAGTCTTCTTTATTCAGACCCATCTCATCCAGACGGGCATCCAGCACATCCAGACGCTCTTCACGCTGCGAGCCACCGATGATCTCACCGATACCCGGTGCCAGAACGTCCATCGCGGCCACGGTTTTACCGTCTTCGTTCATGCGCATGTAGAAAGCTTTGATGTCTTTCGGATAGTTTTTCACTACCACTGGAGACTTAAAGTGCTCTTCCGCCAGATAGCGTTCATGCTCGGAGGCCATATCGACACCCCAGAACACAGGGTTTTCAAACTGCTTACCGCAGGTTTCCAGAATTTTGATGGCATCAGTGTAGTCAATCTGTGCAAAGTCGGAGCTGACAAAACGCTCCAGACGTGCGATGGCGTCTTTATCTACACGCTCGGCGAAGAACTTCATGTCATCCATGCGTTCTTCCAGTACCGCGTTGAACACATACTTCAGCAGTTGCTCGGCCAGACCGGCGGCGTCATCCAGATTGGAGAACGCGATTTCCGGCTCCACCATCCAGAACTCAGCCAGATGGCGAGTGGTGTTGGAGTTTTCTGCACGGAACGTTGGGCCAAAGGTATACACCTTAGACAGCGCACAGGCATAGGTTTCTACGTTCAGCTGGCCAGATACGGTCAGGAACGCTTCTTTACCAAAGAAATCTTCGCTGTAATCCACGGTGCCCTTGTCGGTACGTGGCAGGTTTTCCAGATCCAACGTAGATACGCGGAACATCTCCCCAGCACCTTCACAGTCAGAGGCAGTGATCAGCGGGGTAGAGATCCACAGGTAGCCGTTCTCGTGGAAGAAACGGTGAATCGCTTGCGCCAGAGTGTTACGCACACGGGTAACGGCACCCACTATGTTAGTACGGGCGCGCAGGTGACCGACTTCACGCAGGTATTCGATGGAATGACGCTTGGCCGCCATCGGATAAGTGTCCGGATCTTCAACCCAGCCCAGAACGGTGATGGCCGTAGCATGTACTTCAAATGCCTGACCTTGCCCTGGAGAAGCCACGACTTTACCGGTGACTTCGACAGAGCAGCCGGTGGTCAGTCGTAACACTTCACTCTCATAATTAGGCAGAGTATTAGCAATGACGGCCTGCAGCGGGTCAAAACAAGAACCGTCATAAACGGCAAGGAATGAGATTCCTGCTTTGGAATCTCGACGAGTGCGCACCCAACCTTTTACGGTAACTTCACTATCCACCGGGGCTTGGCCGCGCAACACATCAACTACAGGCATTACGCTCATAATGTTCTCATACTCCAATTTTTGCTTTTTGTTTGGCACTGAATGTGCTCAGCAAGGATAACTGCTTATGTTACCTGCCGATCAGCAGGACTCAAGTATAAATTCCTGCTAATTGTATTTTAAAAGTGCGTTTTGTTGTTTTCAGCATCGATTTGCTGTTTGCGTGACTTTTCGAACGCTGTTCTGGCAGGTCCTGCTACATTTCTGTTTTTGATTGGTTTATTGAACTGGTTTTATCTTGTTATGTGAATTAATTGCCTAATATGTATTGTGATGGCGATGGATTGTTTTGTGTTTTTGATGTGTATATAGTGAATCGTGCTAGAGCTATAGGTTATGTCTGTCGTTTAAGGGCAGCTTCAGATACAAGGATATAAATGCTCATGAATCAGCACGATATGTGGTTAAATTCTGCCGAAGCAAATGGCGTTTCATCTTATTTTTCAGACCGTTACCGTCAGGTGATGGACTGGTTTTTCAGCCGAGATCCGAAGCAGTGGCCGGTTTATCAAGATCCGGGTTTTCAGCAAATCAACGCATTTCGTCAAAAACATCTTGCTCCTGCCGAGCGGTTGGCGGCTTATCCGCAGGGGGACGCCTTTTTTTCCCAGATTGAATCATTGAGTGCGATTAATCCGGGTATGCACCAACCGGGAAGTGGCCCCGATCCCCTGTTAACCTTTGCGGCAGCATTGTCCAAAGACTGGGAAAACCCCAGTTCGGTAGAAAACGTCATCACCATGCCGTGTGATCCGGCGGTGTATGGCGCGATGATGTGTTCGCTGGCTAACCCAAATCTGGCGTATTGTGAATATGCGGGGATGGCCGATCATCTGGAGAAAACGGTGATCCGCCAAGTGGCAACGCTGGCTGGCTATGATCCGGCGCAGGCCACCGGGGTGTTCACGCAGGGGGGGACCTTCTGTAACCTGTATGGCTATTTGTTGGGGATCCGTAAATCGTTGCCGGAAGCGCGAACCTTGGGGATGGGGGTGGATCAGGATTACCGCATCATCAACTCACAGGGTGGGCATTACTCCAACATGACTAACCTGTCTTTGCTGGGGGTTGATATCCGGCATAAGACTATCCGCATCAAAGTCACGCAAAGCAATGATATCGATCTGGTGGATTTAGAGCGTCAGATGCGGGCTTGTTTTGATGTACACTGCAAGATCCCGGCCATCATGTTGACGCTGGGAACCACTGATACGTTCGGGGTTGACCGCATCAAGCCGGTCTATGAGCTGCGTAATCGTCTGTGTGAAGAGTATGACATTACGGTCAAACCTCACATCCATGCGGATGCGGCGGTCGGCTGGTCGATGCTGTTCTTCCTCGATTACGATTTTGCGCGCAATCCGCTGGAGATTAATGAATCTACGTTGGCTGGGATCCGCCACAATGTTGAGCGCTTCCGCGAAGTCAAATATGCCGACTCCTTTACGGTCGATTTCCAGAAATGGGGGTATGTCCCTTACACCTCCAGTTTGGTGATGATCAAAAACCGCGATGATATGCACGCGCTGGAAAACGATCCGGAAAACTTCTCCTACTTCGAGCATGACTTGCAAGGTCAGACTCACCTGCAATCGACCATCGAGTGTTCACGCGGTGCGGCCGGTATGTTCGGTGCGTTTTCGGCGTTGCAGCACATGGGGATTGAAGGCTACCAAATTATTCTGGCGCACTGCTTGCAAAATGCGAACTACTTCCGCCACCAGTTACAGCAGCTCGGTAACGTTAAACTGATGGTGCCGGAAAATCAGGGGCCGAGTGTCGGGTTTAAATTATACGATCCGAATGGGGTGCAAGATCCGGAAGCCGAGTTTTTGCTGGAGCAAAGCTGCATGACTAATCCGGAGGCGATGGAGCGGATGAAGCGTAATAGCCACTATCACCGTGAGAACTTCGTGCAGCGTGGTAAATTTGGTCTGTACACCAACTGGGTCGAATTTATTGCGCGCTCGTCCTATAACGCCAAAGGGGCGTATGCCTATATTCCGGGTGAGAAAGCGGTCTTTATGAATCCGGCCACCGGTCGTGAGCAGATTGACCAGTTTATCCAGCGGATGAAGCAGTTTCGCTAAGTGTGGGGTTTGTATTTAACTTTCAGCATTTCACTGACACTGAGTTTTAGAACTGCACTGCCGTTTTAGATTAAGGCGGCAAACCACAACGGTCTTCGCGCTCCCGTTCTTTTTATAACGGATGTTGGCGAAGACCGTTGTTTACTCGTGTTGGCACGCGGTATGACCGCAACGCTCTGCTTCACGCTGGAGCGAACAGCTTTCTGCGCTGTGACAGGGGCAAGACTCTCCTTCTGCGGCCGCAATCAGGGTATTGAGTACGCCACGGCATTTGCACGGTGAAGGCGCGTGTTCAGCGGCGGTGAGCAGTGTTTGCAAAATCCCACATTGTTTGTTGGCCGGATACTCATCTGGGCAACGTTCGCGCAGCATAATTAACTGCTGCTCTAAGTGGTGCAGTTTATCCAATTGTTGATGCACATTTTGAATATGCTGATCGATCATCGCATTGGTTTCTGCACAGCCGAGTGCCGGATTATCACGGTAATTGGCCAGTTGCCGGATCTCGGCCAGTGACATATCCAGCGAGCGGCAGTGCAAAATAAAATTCAGCTCGGACAAATGCTGAGATTGGTACATGCGGTAACCTGAGGCATTGCGTGCCGGTGCCGACAGCAATCCTTCCTTTTCATAGTAGCGGATAGTTTCGACTTCCGTTCCCGCTTGCCGAGCCAGTTCACCGATTCTCATCTTTCCCTCCGAATTTTCTTGCGAAAAGCCTTGACCCTGAAGTGACTTCAGGGTGTGGAATAAGCATAAAACCTTTCGAAGGAGCCGACAATGACTTCATGCTGCCAGAAAAATAATCAGATGCGCGTGGCTGCCAACTCCGGGACTTGCTGCGCAACGCCTGCGGTAAACGCCCCGCAAACTCAGGGTGCAGATACCTGCTGCTCATCTGCTGGTCATACGGTGGTGGGCAAGACGGCGTGCGGTTCGCACACTGTTGACCATGACCATGACCATGACCATGACCATGACCATGACCATGACCATGACCATGCGCACAAGCAGGGGCATTCACACTCTCATGCCGGCGGCGGTGGATGCTGTGGGCATGATCATGCTCCGCATGCTGCAACCAGCCGAGTCAGCTTAGGTGATGGCGGTGACGCTCGCTTCTTGACTAAATTCCAGATTTTGGCGATGGACTGCCCGACCGAGTCCGGCCTGATTGAGAAAGCGCTCAGCAAAGTCAGCGGGGTACATTCGCTGGAATTTAACTATATCGAGCGCGTCATGGTGATGGGGCATGATCTGGAGGATGTGACGCCAGTGCTCCGTGCTATCCGCGGCGTCG
>JBOFCH010000436.1:0-2869 GCA_051645985.1 Plesiomonas sp.
CAAGGCGGTGGCAGCGATCAGTGCACCGGTGGCGGCGTAGATGTCATAAAGTTTATAGACCGCAAAAAACACGATCAAAGGAATGAAATCTAACAGCTGCTTCATTAAATCCGTCTCTTGGTTGTAATAGAGGGCAAACTATACTCCATGATGAGGGGCAAGATAAATCCGTGTCAGGCAGAAATTATCCTTAATTATCGAGTGAACGGATCAGCACTGAGGTATCACAGCGGCCGTAGCCTGCATCTTGCAAGGTGGCATACGCGTGATCAACTTGGCGGGTGATCGGTAACTGGCTGTGGTTACGCGCAGCTTCATCAAAGCAGATGGCCAAGTCTTTACGCATCCAATCAATGGCAAAACCAAAATCGAACTGGTTGGCGGCCATCGTCGCTGCGCGGTTTTCCATTTGCCAAGAGCCAGCAGCGCCCAGTTTGATGACATCACGCACTTGCTCGACATCCAAGCCCGCATTTTGCGCAAAGCGCACGCCTTCGGATAAACCGGCCAGTACACCCGCGATACAGATTTGGTTCACCATTTTACACAGTTGGCCACTGCCCGCCGGCCCCATCAGGGTCACCGCTTTACCGTAAGCCGACATCACCTGCTGCGCGGGTGCAAAATGGGTTGCATCGCCGCCACACATGATGGTCAGCGTGCCATTTTCCGCGCCGGCTTGACCACCGGAAACCGGTGCATCAATAAAGATCACATGGCGCTCTGCGGCATATGCGGCCAGCTCTCGGGCCAGATCGGCGGAGGCGGTAGTGTGGTCAATTAAGGTCGCTCCGGCGGAGGCCCCAGCAAAAATACCGTGGTCGCCGTAATAGACGGAGCGGACATCCTGATCGTTACCGACGCAGGTCATGATAAAATCAGCCCCTTCTGCCGCTTCGCGCGGGGTTGCGGCTGCCTTGCCGCCATGCTGGGCGACCCACTGCTCGGCTTTGGTCGCGGTGCGGTTATACACGGTCACCTGATGTCCGGCTTTCAATAAATGGGCGGCCATTGGGTATCCCATTACACCCAGCCCGATAAAACTCACGTTTGCCATACTATCAACTCCTTGTGTGTTTTCTGGTGTATCCGCATTATGAGGGGAGTAGGCTATACAACACCAGCATCGAAAAGATTTTTGAGGAAAACGTTTTGCAGGCACCGAGAGCGAAAAAAATTCCCTGTACCCATGTCAAACATGGCGAAGTTCGCCATGACCCTTATTACTGGATGCGGGAGCTGGATTCATCTCCGGCGGTGATGGCACATATTGAGGCGGAAAATGCGTATTGTGCGCATGTGATGTCACCGACGGCAGCGTTGCAGGCACAGATTGCCACGGAGATCCGTAGCCGGATCCGCGAGGAGTGGTGCTCGGTGCCGATGTGTGACGGGCCTTATCAATATTATTCCCGTTATAGCCAAGGGGCGGAGTATCCGCTGTTTTGTCGCCGATTGGGGGATGCGGGGGCCGAGGAGATTTGCCTGAATGAACCGGCCTATGCGCAGGATAAGGCATATTTCGATGTCGGGGGGGTAGAGGTGAGTCCAGATCATCGATTGCTTTTGTGGGCGGCCGATGAGCAGGGTGATGAGCAATATTCTCTGCATTTACGGGATTTGTGTTTGGATGCCGATTTACCCTTTGTGCTGGAGGGGTGCTCTGGCAGTTTCTGCTGGTTTAATGATAACAGACATATTGTTTATATCCGGCTAGATGAACAAAACCGACCGCTTTCTGCGTGGCGTCATCGTTTGGGGACGGTGCAAGCGGACGATGTGTGCCTGCTGGATTTACCGGATGGCGATTTATTTTTATCGGTTGAGCGTACGCGCGATAACCAATACCTGATTATTACTGCCGGTGGCTCCAGTTGCAGTCAGTGCTGGTATGTCCCGGCGGATGCGCCGTTGGTATCGCCACAACTGATCAGCCCGCTGCGTGAGGGGGTGGAGTATTACGTGGATCATCGCCACGGTGAGTTTTGGCTGCTGACGAACGATGATCATCCGAATTTCCGGATCGCGCGAACGTCGGTGGCGACACCGTCGGCGGCGCATTGGCAGACCGTGATTGCAGGCAGTGATGAACGTCTGCTGGATAGTTTGTCCTGCTTTGCCGGATTTGTGGCGTACAGCGCGGTGCGCGAGGGGCTGAGTAGTTTGTCGGTTTGGTTTGAAGACCGGCCGGAGCAGCAGTTGCAGTTTGCTGATGCGGCATGGGAATGCGCTTTTGGTGCCAATCCAGATTTTATGACTCGTCGCCTGCGTTATAGCTATTCGACACTGGTACAGCCGGTGGCGGTGTCTGAATATGATGTGGATACGGGGGAGAGTTTGCTGTTGCAGCAATACCCGTTACCGGGATTTGATCCGCAGCACTATGAGATCCTGCGGCTGTGGGCCAACGGCCATGATGGGGTAAAAATACCGCTGACCATGGTAAAACCTAAGGCACTGACAGGCCCAGCACCGCTGGTATTGTGCGGCTATGGGGCTTACGGTGAAGTTGATGATTTGGGGTTGGCGCGCAGCTGGTTACCTCTGCTGGAGCGCGGCATGATTTGTGTGCAGGCGCACGTGCGTGGCTCGGCAACGCTGGGGCGCGAGTGGTATGAGCAGGGTAAATTGGCGCATAAGCAGAACAGTTTTCGCGATCTGGTTGCGTGTACGGAGTTCTTGATTGCACAAGGCTATACCCGCGCCGGCATGGTGGGACTTTCGGGGGGCAGCGCCGGAGGTCTTTTGGTGGCCGCGGCAATGAATCTGCGCCCGGAGTTATTTGGCGCGGTGGTGGCGGCGGTGCCGTTTGTCGATACGCTGACGACGATGCTCGATCCCTCGCTGCCGTTGACCTGTCTGGAGTATG
>JBOFCH010000437.1:0-2040 GCA_051645985.1 Plesiomonas sp.
CACATCCACGTTATTGATCACCGGGAATTGTGGTGCGTTGAATGTTATCGCCTGCAAAGCCACTGCCAGTTTATCGGCTGCCGGCTTCATCAGGGCACAATGCGATGGCACGCTAACTGGCAGCGGTAATGCACGCTTAGCGCCCGCCGCCTTACAGGCCGTACCCGCACGTTCAACCGCCTCTTTGTTACCGGCAATCACAACCTGCCCTGGGGAGTTGAAGTTAACCGGTGCAACCACCTGCCCTTCAGCAGAGTCCGCACACGCTTTGGCAATAGAATCATTATCCAGACCGATAATGGCCGCCATCGCGCCAGTCCCTTCCGGTACCGCTTCTTGCATCAACTTGCCACGCAGTTCAACCAAACGTACCGCATCGCTAAAATCAATCACACCGGCACACACCAGTGCAGAGTATTCACCCAGGCTATGGCCGGCCATCATTACCGGCATCGCACCGTTTTTCTCTTGCCATACGCGCCAGATAGCAACAGAAGCGGTCAGCAGCGCTGGCTGGGTTTGCCAAGTTTTATTCAGCTCTTCAGCTGGGCCTTGCTGAACCAGCGCCCACAGGTCATAGCCCAGTGCGGCAGATGCTTCGGCAAAGGTCTGCTCAACAATCGGGAACTGCTGCGCCAGATCAGCCAGCATACCGACAGATTGAGAGCCTTGACCGGGGAAAACCATCGCAAATGTTGTCATGTTCATTTCCTGTTGTTCTGAAGTACCGGCGGCTAACTGCCGCGATACCGAAGCTCCTGTTCGAGCACGCACCGGTGAATACACCTCGTTGGCTCGAACAAGATCTCAAATCGTTGCACCGAAAAGAGCCGGTTGCGCTAGCGAGAAACGATTCAGGGCTAATCGCCGCAAAAACGGCGACGCAAACTTAGAAGCGCACCAGCGCCGAACCCCATGTGAAACCGCCACCAAATGCTTCCAGCAAAATCAGCTGACCACGCTGAATACGGCCATCACGTACCGCTTCATCTAATGCAGTAGGCACGGATGCGGAAGAGGTATTACCCTGTTTATCCAGTGTAATGACCACTTTATCCAGCCCCATACCTAACTTACGTGCGGTTGCGTTGATGATGCGCAGGTTCGCCTGATGTGGCACCAGCCAATCCAACTGCTCTTTTGGCACGTTGTTGGCTTGCAGCGTCTCTTCCACCAAATTAGCCAGCTCAGTGACCGCCACTTTAAAGACATCATTGCCTTTCATGGTCAGGTAGCAGCTATCGCTCAGCTCAGGTTGTCCGCGCTCGCCGTTTGGCAGCGCCAGTAATTCGCCATAGCGGCCATCAGCATGCAGATGGGTAGACAAAATACCCGCCTCTTCTGATGCGCCCACCACCACAGCACCGGCGGCATCACCAAACAGGATCACCGTACCGCGATCTTGTGGATCTAAGGTGCGAGATAACAGATCAGAGCCAATCACCAGCGCATTTTTTACCGCGCCAGTACGCACATACTGATCCGCAACGCTTAACGCGTAAGTAAAACCAGCGCACGCGGCGGCCAAGTCAAATGCGGCCGCATCTTTAATACCCAGAGCAGCTTGTACCTGACAAGCGGCACTTGGGAATGCATGCGAGGCAGAAGCCGTAGCTACAATGATCAGGCCGATATCGTCTTTATCAATTCCGGCCATCTCGAGGGCATTACGGGCTGCTTCAGCTGCCATTGTGGATACACTTTCGTCAGCAGCCGCAATCCGGCGCTCACGAATGCCTGTACGGCTGACAATCCACTCATCGGTCGTTTCTACCATCTGCTCTAGATCAGCATTCGTGCGGATTTGGGCAGGCAGATAACTCCCCGTTCCTAGAATTCTTGTATACATGAACGATTAGTCACTCTTGAGTAATACAGCATCGAGCCTAGCAGCAATCCGCGCCGGTACAGACCGGTTAACTTCCTGCGCTGCCTGCTCAATGGCACAAACCAGTGCCTGTTGATTGGCCCCACCGTGGCTTTTCACGACAATACCGCGTAATCCTAACAGACTTGCGCCGTTATACTGGTCGGGGTTCA
>JBOFCH010000438.1:0-2532 GCA_051645985.1 Plesiomonas sp.
TTGTGGGATCAACGGCAGGCTGATGGCTTCAGAGATGATGCGGTTTTTGATGTAGCGCTCAAAGACTTCTGACAAACCCTGTACCCGCGCTTCATAGCGGGTGTTACCGGCAGACATGCCGTTGGAGACGTACAGGTTGGCGATGATGTTCATCGGAATGTACACCACTTCGCCGTCAGACTGGCGGGTAAACGGCAGGGCGCAGATCCCGCGCTCTTCGTTACCGGATTGCAGATCAATCAGGCCCGATGCGCACAGATCGCCTTCTGGATCGTAGAAATCTCGCAGCCCTTCATCCAGCACACCTTCCGGCAGGCTGTCGTCATCTGGCAGCGGGAACCATTTTTCATCTGGGTAGTGGACAAAGTCGCCCTCGGCGATGTCCTGACCCAGATAGAAGTCGGCAAAGAAATAGTTGGTGGACAGACGTTCAAAATATTCACCCAGCGCGGAGGCCAGTGCCGCTTTTTTGGTGGCACCTTTACCGTTGGTGAAACACTGCGGACAGTCTTTGTCGCGGATGTGAACGGACCAGACGTTAGGCACAGGGTTCAGCCATGAGGCTTCCTCGATATTAAATCCCAATGCTTTCAGTTTGGACTGGAAACGCTCGATAGAATCTTCTAGGGCTGCGTCTTTGCCCGGAATGAAAGTTTGCATGTGCACAGAGTCCGTTTAGTTTAGTCAGTACACCGGTCATTACAGCGCCGGTCGTTGTTGTCATGCTTTCGTTCTGCCGGAGGCCGAGCGAAAGCAAGTGTTGCTAGGTCAGCGTACCAACTGCTGGTAATAACTGCTATCGCAGTTGGCAGCACCTTCCACAGCATAGTTATAAAAATCACCATTTACCGAGAGATAATCATTCAGCGCCGAGTAGGCCAGCCGACGCTCTGGGGTATTGGCAATCCATTGTTCCAATTCTTTGAGTGAAAAGCCCGGCGTCACATTTTGGAAGGTGGCGCACGCGGCGGCGCGGGAGATCTCCTCTCCGGTCACGCTAATCTCTTTTTTATCAATCAGCTCCTGATGATAGGCCAGCATACTGGTTGTGATGGCATTCGTCAGCTGCATCAGTGCGGCCCGCTTGCTGGGCGCATTCGGATAACGGGCAGCAATTTTACGCTGAACGTCATCGCGAATGCCATCGCCATCACGATCGACGCCGAGTAGGGTAACCATGCCGGCCATCCCCGGATCCGGAGGCAGGCTCGGTTCGAGTGCGGCAAAAGCTTGTGCGCGTTGTTTGACGTTGACGGTGTCATCCGCCACTTGCTGTAGACCCGTATTGGCCGAGGTACTGGCCGACCAACAACCGACCAGTGCGGCAAGGGCCAGGATCGTTTTACGCATACAGACATCTTCCTTTTGATAAGACGCTAAGCTAACCACTGTTGACGGTTATTTTTATGTGCGGCAAGTAACACTCTCAGATTTTTATGCTGCATTCGCCCCTCTTTTTTCACGATTAATCACATTTTTATCGGTAGCGCTCGGCATAATGAGCGGCGGTCAATAACTAAACGGATGTAACACGATGACTATCAGTAAAACTTTTCAAAAAACACTGAGTGCCTCTGTTGTCGCTTTGTGGTTTTCCGGTGCTGCGTTTGCTGCTGATTTACCTAATATCACGATTCTGGCTACAGGCGGTACTATTGCTGGTGCCAGCACCACGAATTCTGCGACTGACTCCAGTTATACGGCAGGCAAGGTTGGGGTGGATGCCCTGATTGCTGCGGTTCCAGAGATGACATCGGTCGCCGATGTGTCTGGTGAGCAAGTGGTGAAAATCGGCTCTCAGGATATGAATGACGAAGTCTGGCTGAAGCTGGCTAAACGTGTCAATGCGCTGCTGGCGAAGGATGACGTGGATGGCATCGTGATCACTCACGGTACGGATACCATGGAAGAGACCGCATATTTCTTGGATCTGGTAGTGAAAAGTGACAAGCCTGTGGTGCTGGTGGGGGCGATGCGCCCTTCCACAGCCATGAGCGCAGATGGGCCGTTCAACTTGTATAACGCAGTCGTGACCGCAGCAGACGCCAATTCCAAAGGCCGTGGGGTCATGGTGGCGATGAACGATACCGTGTTGGGGGCGCGTGACGTGGTGAAGATGAACACCACCGAAGTGAATACCTTCCAAGCACCTAACTATGGCCCGTTAGGTTACATCCATAACGGTAAGATTGACTACCAGCGCACTCCGACCCGCAAGCATACCAGCGAGACTCAGTTTGATGTCAGCAAGCTGGATAAGCTGCCGAAAGTGGGCATTGTGTACGGTTATTCCAACATGGCGGTCGAGCCGGTTAAGGCGCTGGTCGATGCCAAGTATGACGGTATTGTCACCGCCGGTGTCGGTAACGGTAACCTGTATAACACCACGTTTGATGTGCTGGAAAAGGCGGCCAAAAATGGCACCGCCGTGGTGCGCTCGTCACGGGTTCCTACTGGCTCCACAACGCTGGATGCGGAAATTGATGATGCCAAGTACGGTTTTGTGGCTGCCGGCCCATTGAATCCACAAAA
>JBOFCH010000439.1:0-10393 GCA_051645985.1 Plesiomonas sp.
TGGCAGCGTTGTAGGGAATAAATCAGTGCATGAGCCGCTGGGATCATGACGTACCCCCGAAATGAGCATTTTTAACGGATGAACATTGTGGCAAAGGGCGGGCCGTGCGGCTATTCAGGAATTCTGACAGCGCAGTTCAAGTCTTTTGAATGGGTAACGCGAATGGGAAAAAACGGCCGGACTAGGGGATGTCCGACCGTGCGATACAGGTCGCTAACGTGCGTCAGAGAGAGGGCGCAACGTGCGGGGGTTATTCCCCCGGGCAAGTCTGGCAATGGGCAACCATTTCAGGCCCCAGCTTCAACTTGGCTTGCAAATCACGCAGCGCGGTACGCAGACCTTCTTCAATCACCGGATGGTAGAACGGCATATCCAGCATTTGGCCCACGGTCATCTGCTGCTGATGCGCCCACGCCAACAGGTGCGCGATATGCTCAACGTCAGGCCCCATCATCTCAGCGCCGAGGAAGCGGCCAGTACCTTGTTCGCCATACACATGCAACAGACCTTTGTTGCGTAGCATCACTCGTGAGCGACCCTGATTTTCAAAGGACACTTCACCGGTGGCAAAACAGCCACAGCTACCGTAACGGGCGGTTAGCTCGCGGTGGGTGCTACCGACCATCGCAATTTGCGGATCGGAGAATACCACCGAGATGGCGCTGCGGCGCAGACCGGCGCGCAGATCGGGGAAGCGTCCGGCGTTATCACCGGCAATCTTGGCCTGATCGGCGGCTTCATGCAGCAGCGGCAGTTGGTTGCTGGCATCACCGGCAATAAAGATGTGCGGTACGCTGGTTTGCATGGTGTAGCGATCGGCCTGTGGTACGCCGCGGTTATCCAATTCCAGTGCGGTATTTTCCAGCCCCAGATTATCGACATTCGGGCGACGACCAGTAGCGGCCAGCACGTAATCGACCAGTATTTCCTGCATCTGGCCCTGCTTATCCTGATAGCGGATAAACACCTGCTCGCCTTCACGCTCCATGCGCTCGACCTTGGCGTCGGCGTCGGCGTCCAGATAGAATTCTTGGTTCAGCGCTTGGTCAGCGTAATCACGGATCGCGCTGTCGGTCAGCGGGCCGACCAAACCGCCCATTCCGAACATCACCACATTAACGCCCAGACGGTGCAGCGCCTGACCCAACTCCAGACCAATGACTCCCGGCCCAAATACGGCGACGGAGCGCGGTAGGGTATCCCAGTTGAACACATCATCGTTGATGATCAGGCGATCGCCTAGATTGTTCCACGCCGCTGGCCAGCTCGGACGGGAGCCGGTAGCAATCACAATGCGCTTGGCTTGGATCTGGGTATGGTCATCCACTTGCAGTGTATGCGCATCGATAAAACGAGCGTAACCGGCAATTTTGTCTTCCGCGGGGATACTGTCGACCCCTTCCAGCACGAAGCCGACGAAGCGGTCGCGCTCGCGTTTAACCCGATCCATCACCTCGCGGCCATTAATCTGTGGTTTACCGTTGGGATGGATCCCAAAACCGGGTGCTTTTTCAATTTGATGCACCGCTTCGGCGGCGGCAATCAGCAGTTTGGATGGCATGCAGCCGACGCGCGCACAGGTGGTACCGTACGGGCCACCCTCAATCATCACTACGCTAGCGGTATGAGCTTTGGCCGCGCGATAAGCGCCTAAACCGGCGGTACCGCCGCCAATCACAGCCACATCAACCTGTAATTGTTTCATGGAAATTTCCTTGCCTAATCAGTCTAAACTGGTTTCTTGAGCCAAATCGCAGGTAAAAAAAGGCGGGGATAAATCCCCGCCAAAAGTTTACGTTGGCTTTTCGGGTATGGAGTTATAAGAATTACTTGAACAGGTAAGTTTCCAGATCGTCGCTGCCGCCGATGTGCTTACCACCGATAAAGACCTGCGGAACCGTGGTGCGGCCAGAGATGGCGCGCAGACTGACGGTGGTCGCGTCTTTACCTAGAATAATTTCTTCAAAGGCGATGCCTTTATCCATCAGCATTTGCTTGGCCTTGGCGCAGTATGGGCAGCCCGGCTTGGTGATGATGGAAACCGATTCTTGTACTTGGTACTCTGGCGACAGGTACTTCAGCATGGTGTCGGCATCGGAAACCTTGAACGGATCGCCCGGCTCTTCTGGCTCGACAAACATCTTCTCGACCACGCCGTTACGCACCAGCATAGAGTAACGCCATGAACGCTTACCAAAGCCCAGCTCTTCTTTTTCAACCAACATCCCCATGCCGGCGGTAAATTCACCGTTGCCATCTGGAATGAAGGTGATGCTGTCGGCTTTCTGGTCATCTTTCCAAGCGTTCATCACGAAGGTATCGTTGACGGAAACACACAGAATGTTATCTACACCCAGACGGGAAAATACCGGTGCCAGCTCGTTGTAGCGTGGCAGATGGCTGGAAGAACAAGTTGGTGTGAACGCCCCTGGCAGAGAGAATACGATCACGGTTTTGTTCTTGAACAGTTCATCGCTAGTGACATTCACCCACTGATCGCCCTGACGAGTGTGGAATGTCACTTGTGGTACAGCTTGTCCTTCGCGTGCAGTAAACATACGGTTGTTCCCCTAATATTGCGTTGTGTGTCTTTTACTGTTCTGGAGTATGACGGTTAGCCCGTCATCTGATGTGTTGCATTATGTGATCCGGTGATTGATAGATCTAATTACTTATCGCTATTCTACCGATAGGTTCTCACTATCAACTGGAAGCACATGAACATTCGTGATCTGGAATATTTGGTGGCGCTGGCGGAGCATAAGCACTTTCGTAAAGCTGCCGAGGCCTGTTATGTCAGTCAGCCCACGTTAAGTGGACAAATCCGTAAGCTGGAAGATGAGCTGGGGGTGATGCTGCTAGAGCGCACCAGCCGTAAGGTGTTGTTTACCCAATCGGGTTTGCTGCTGGTGGAGCAGGCGCGCAAGGTGTTGCGGCAGGTGAAAGTGCTCAAGGAAATGGCCAGCGTGCAGGGCGAGGATATGTCTGGGCCGCTGCATATCGGGGTGATCCCGACACTGGGGCCATATCTGTTGCCGCACATTGTGCCAAATTTGCGCCACACCTTCCCTAAGCTAGAGATGTATCTGCACGAGGCGCAGACCCATCAGCTGTTAGCGCAGTTGGATGCCGGTCAGGTGGATTGCGTGTTACTGGCGCTGGTGAAAGAGACCGAGGCGTTTGTCGAGATCCCGTTGTTTGATGAGCCGATGCAGCTGGCGGTGTGCTGTGATCATCCGTGGTCTAGCCGTGACAGCATTAATATGCGTGAGCTGTCGGGTGAGCATATCCTGATGCTGGAAGATGGCCATTGTCTGCGGGATCAGGCGATGGGCTTTTGCTTTGCCGCTGGTGCCGATGAAGATACCCATTTTCGTGCCACCAGTTTGGAGACACTGCGCAACATGGTGGCGGCCGGCACAGGCATGACCTTATTGCCCCAGCTGGCCGTCCCGCCAGAGCGCAGTCGCGATGGGGTTTGTTACCTACCCTGTCATAGCCCAGAGCCTCGGCGGCGGATCGGGTTGGTCTATCGTCCCGGCTCACCGCTCAAGGCGCGCTATGAAAAACTGGCCGAAGCCATCAGCCAGCAGATGCAGACGGTGATTGCCCGGCTGAACAACTAACCGGGCCGTGTTGTCGTGGACAAATGGGCGTCGCTTAAAATAATCGGTTCAGGCCATTGAGCGCCGCCACCCGGTAGGCTTCGGCCATGGTCGGGTAGTTGAAGGTGGTGTTGATAAAATATTCCACGCTGTTGGCACTGCCTTCTTGCTCCATGATTGCTTGTCCGATGTGGATAATCTCCGAGGCACGCTCGCCAAAGCAGTGAATGCCTAAAATGGCTTTGGTCTTGCGGTGAAACAGAATTTTCAGGCTGCCGACATTCATACCGGCAATTTGTGCGCGTGCCAGATGCTTGAACTGGGCGCGGCCCACTTCATACGGGATCTGCTGCGCGGTCAGCTCCTGCTCGGTTTTCCCTACCGAACTGATCTCTGGGATAGTGTAGATACCGGTGGGAATATTCTCGGCCTGTTTGCGCCGGATCGGATGATTGCCGATGGCTTGCGCCACCAAGCGGCCTTGGTCGTAGGCCGCTGAGGCGAGGCTCGGGTAACCAATCACATCGCCCACAGCGTAGATATGCTCGCTGGCAGTGCGGTAGCAGTCATCTACCGCCAATTGGCCGCGGCTATCGGCACTGAGTCCGGCATTTTCCAGCTGGAGTGCTTCGGTATTACCGGTACGGCCGTTGGCATATAACAAGCAATCGGCTTTCATCTTCTTACCCGATTGCAGGTGCAAGATCACTCCATCGTCAGTGCCCTCGATGCGGGAAAATTCCTCTTGGTGGCGGATCAAAATACCGCTATTCCAAAAGTGGTAGGAGAGGGAATCGGAGATCTCCTGATCGAGAAACGCCAGCAAGCGATCGCGAGTATTGATCAAGTCCACTTTGACCCCCAATCCGCGAAAGATTGAGGCATACTCACAACCGATCACCCCGGCGCCGTACACGATGACATGGCGTGGATCATGTTGTAGCGAGAGGATCGAATCGCTGTCATAAATGCGGGGATGGGTAAAATCGACCCCTTGCGGGTGGTAAGGGCGTGAGCCGCTCGCAATCACCACATAGCGGGTACGCAGTACCAGTGGCGCGCCCGAGGCCGGTTGCACCTGAATGGTGTGCGGATCGAGAAACGAGGCTTGCCCAAAGAACAATCGGCAGTGGTTGCGATCATAAAAGCCTTGGCGCATCCGTGTTTGCTGGCCAATCACCTGCTGGGCGTGGGCCAGAATACGGGCGAAACTGCTGCGTAGTGGCACGGTATTGTCGCAGTACAGCGGATTGTGGTTGAATTCGATGATCCGGCTGACCGCTTGGCGCAGCGCTTTGGACGGAATGGTGCCCCAGTGGGTGCAACCGCCGCCGACACTGGGATGACGCTCGACCACGGCGACCTGTAACCCCTGTTTGACCAGCCCCATGGCGGCGCCTTCGCCGGCCGGGCCGGAGCCGATCACTACCACATCCACATCACAGCTTGACGTTATTGTTTGCATCGCCGCGTCCGTTCTCGTTGCTTGTTGTAACAATAGGGTAACGTGCAAAGAACGTCGGCCCAACATCCTTTTGCCGATGGACGGCTAAAGCGTGAGCACACTGGCATTTTTACCGAGCGTGGCGGGTGATCGCGACCTGAGTCGGCGTACTGGCCGCGGAAAAGCAGACAAAGCGGATGGGCAGGCTAGGCGGATCACGGTAGACTGAAAAGATGAAGAGTGAACGATTTGCATCATGACCAAAGTAGATAAACCGATTATGGGTGTTCGCGCCGAACAAAAAGAACGTACTCGCCGTGCACTGATCGATGCGGCTTTCAGCCAGCTCAGTGTCGAGCGCAGTTTTTCCAGCCTCAGTTTGCGCGAAGTGGCGCGTGAAGCCGGCATTGCGCCGACCTCGTTTTATCGCCATTTTCGTGACATGGATGAGTTGGGGCTGACCATGGTGGATGAGAGTGGTCTGATGCTGCGCCAGTTGATGCGCCAAGCGCGTCAGCGTATTGCCACCGGTGGCAGTGTGGTGCGCACCTCGGTGGAAACGTTTATGGAGTTTATCTGTAACAGCCCAAACGTGTTCCGCTTATTACTGCGTGAGCGCTCAGGGACGTCCGCCGCCTTTCGGGCGGCCGTGGCGCGTGAGATCCAGCACTTTATTGCCGAGTTGTCGGAATACATTGTTCAGCATACCAAGATGCCGATCCCGTTTGCCAACGCACAGGCCGAGGCAATGGTGACCTTGGTGTTTACTGCCGGTGCTGATGCGCTGGATATGGATGAGCACCATCGTGATTTATTGGAAGAGCGTCTGGTGCTGCAATTGCGCATGATCGCTAAAGGGGCATACTGGTATCGTAAAGAGCAGGAAAAGCGTGCTGCCGCACAGTAAACCTGCCACCAATTACGCTATGATAAATAGGCAAAAAAACGCATAACGCGGATGCCGAAGAGAAAATAGGGTAGAACAATGAATGAGCAAACTCAGAAAAGAGAACTGAAACCGCTGCTTTTTGCGTTACTGACCGGGTTTTGCGGCAATGCATCGGTGGGCGTCCTGTTTAACAGCCACGTGACGTTTAGCCTGTTTCCGCTGATTGCGCTGGGCCTGTCAGTGTATTGCCTGTATCAGCGCTATGTGGCCGCGCCGCTACAAAATGAAACGCCGCTGCTCAGTGGCTTGAGTTTCCTGTTCGGGGTGCTGGCTTATTCCGTGCTGGTGCGGGTTGAGCATCCACAAATTGGCTCGAACTTTGTCCCGTTAATGCTGTGCATGGCACTGCTGTTCTGGATTTTGTACAAGATGGGTCTGATTAACCGTAAAAAATAAGTGCTGAGAGTCACGTTGAGTGACATTGAACGCATTGAGCGCATTGAACAAATTGAACAAATAAAAAATGCCGGCATCTGTCGGCATTTTTGTCTGTGCGTTTGGCGCAAGCCCAGCAGCTTACGCTGCGCTGCGGCGCACCAGCAATACGCCACTTTCCATATGATGGGTATACGGGAACTGATCGAACAGGGCCAAACGCTGGATCTCATGGGTCTGGCTCAGTACCCGCAGGTTATCGCGCAAGGTTTCTGGGTTGCAGGAGATATACAAGATCCGCTCATACCCTTGCACCAGCTTCACGGTTTCATCGTCCAATCCACTACGTGGTGGGTCGACAAAAATGGTGTTGCACTGATAGCTTTTCAGGTCGATACCCTTAAGGCGGTTAAATTCACGCACGCCCTGCATCGCTTGGGTAAAGTCTTCGGCGGACATCCGGATAATCTGCACATTATCCAGCTTATTGGCTGCGATATTGAATTGCGCCGCTTCTACTGAGGGTTTGGCAATCTCCGTCGCCAGCACGCGGTTGAAATTACGCGCGAGTGCGAGGGAGAAGTTGCCGTTCCCGCAGTACAGCTCCAGTAAATCGCCTTGTGCGCCGGTCGTCACATCCACCGCCCAATCCAGCATGTGCATGTTCACCACCGCGTTCGGTTGGGTAAAGCTATTTTCCACCTGACGGTAGATCATCTCTTTGCCCTTCACCAGCAGGCTTTCATCCACGTAGTCGTGATCCAGCATGATTTTTTGCTTGGTGGCGCGGCCAATCAATTGCAGGTTAAAGCCTTCACAGCGCAGTGCATCGCGCAGATGGCGCGCGTCATGTTGCCACTGCTCGTCCAGCTTTTTGTGATACAGCAGGGAAACCACCACCTGATTACTCAAAGTAGACAAGTAGTCAATCTGGAACAGCTTATTACGCAGCAGCGGGTTGTGGCGCAGTTGATCCAGCAGCGCTGGCATCAAACGGTTGATCAGCTTGCTGGCGGCCGGGAATTGATCCACCCGAATACGCTGTTTGGTCTCTTGATCAAACACGATGTGGTACAGATCGTCGCCCTCATGCCAGATCCGGAACTCAGCACGCATGCGATAGTGTTGATGTTCGGAGGCAAAAACCTCCGCGGCTGGCGGCGTAAATTCGGCCATCAGCGCCTGCAAGCGCGAGGTTTTTTCCGCAAGCTGCGCATCGTATTGTTCGACGGGTAAAGTACCGGGGGTCATGCTGTATCTCCGAAGACATCTCTATATTAGGAGGGAATTGTAGGCAAACGGGGCTTGAAGTCCAGCCTGCTGCATTTAGCAATCTAGACATCTAAACTGACAGCCAGTAGTATAGCGCCTCCGGTCTCTACCTGAGTGAAAAGGGAATTTGGTGCAAATCCAAAACTGACGCGCAGCGGTAAGAGGGAACGAAGGTAGCAAGCAGAGTATCTGCAGACACTGTTTCTTATGGCGGGTGACACTTTCTCACCCACCGTAACAATGGGAAGTCGGCTGCCGTAGGCAGACAGCCCTCAAGTCCGAAGACCTGCCGGAACTTCCGAGCCTGTTGTTATCAGGTACGCCGCGGGATGCGGCCTGCTAACGGCGGCAATTGCTCGATTTGCAAGGCAGATAATTAGATGAATAACCCAACGTTGTTAGCCAGCGCGATCACGGCTGTGCTGTTTTCTGGTGCGACTTACGCGCAAACCACCCCATCCAGCGAAAAAACCACTGCCGATGGTTCTCCGATCATCGTGATCACCAGTGCCAACCGTTTTGCCCAGCCGGTCTCCTCGGTACTGGCGCCGGTGGAAGTGGTCACCCAAAAAGAGCTGGCGCGCTGGCAGGTGACCTCCGTAACCGAAGCACTGCGTCGCCTGCCGGGGCTGCAAGTGGCACAAAACGGTGGCATGGGACAAAAATCCAGTGTGTTTATTCGTGGCACCGAATCCAAGCATGTGCTGATCTTGATTGATGGCATTCGCGTATCACAAGCCGCTGATCTGACCGGCTCAGTGGATTTCAGCCAAATTCCGTTGGGACTGGTGCAACGCATCGAATATATTCGTGGCCCCCGCTCCTCTACCTTTGGCGCCGATGCCATTGGCGGGGTGATCAACATTATTACCGGCCGTGAAACCGATGGCGGCTCTCTGCAAACCAGTTTCGGCAGCAACCGTTACCAGAACTATCAAGGCAGTGTGCGCCAAACATTGGGCGAGCATACCCGCGTTTCACTGGCGGGCCAATTTGCCGAAACCCGCGGCTATGATAACGTGGCTGGCTACCCACAGTTTGGCTCAGCAGCAGAAACCGATCGTGATGGTTTTCGCAGCCGCTTTGGCTGGGCCTCACTGGAGCATGATTTCTCCGAGGCGGTGACCGCCTTTGCCCGTACTTCGGTTACCGCGAACCATACTGACTACGACGCCGGCATTCCGCCTGCCGGTGGCACCTATTATCCAAACGAAAGCCGCTTCTATACCCGCCAGTATGATGCGGGGGTACGTTATCATCAGGATAAGTACTCCTCGCAATTCCTCGGCAGCTATCAAGATACCGACAGCCATAACTTTGGTGCCAACGTGCAGCAAAGCAATGAACGCCGTGCGCGTTATAACCAGACCACATTGCAATGGATGAACAACTATCAGGTTGGTTACGGCCAAGTTGGCGCGGGCGTTGATTGGTATCGCAACCGGATTGAACCGGTACAGCAGGGCGCCGAAGTGGGCCGTGAAGTGGATAACACCGGGGTGTACCTGACCACGCAGCAACAAGTGGGAGATTGGACCCTGGAAGGCGCGGTACGTCAGGATCATAACCAAGATTATGGTGACAACTTTACTTGGCAGGGTGGTTTGGGCTGGCGCTTTATCGACAGTACCCAAGCGATTTTGTCCTACGGCACCGCGTTCAAAGCGCCAACCTTAGGGCAACTGTATGGCGCTGGCTACACGGTGGGTAACCCTGATCTGCAACCAGAAACCTCACGCAATCTGGAGCTGGCGTTCAGTGGCCAAGTACAAGCACTGAACTGGCGTGTATCCGCTTACCGTAACAAAATCGATAACCTGATTGACTACGATGTGAATCAGTACCGGAATATCGAAGCGGCCACCATCAAAGGCATTGAAACCGAGGCCAGCTTCAGCACTGCCGCCTTTATGCATACGCTATCGTTCGATTATCTGGATCCAACCCGCTCTGATGGCAAGCAGCTGCCGCGCCGTGCCAAGCAGAATTTCCGCTATGCGCTGGATTTTGCGATTGCCAATACTCAAATCGATGTGGCCTACAACTATGTTGGCAAGCGCTATGACGATTATGCCAATAAGCGTGAGCTGCCAAGCTACAGCTTGTGGGATCTGGCCGCGTCATATCCTATTACGCAAAGCCTGACCGCCCGTGGTAGAATCGCCAACCTGTTTGATAAAAAGTACGAAACTGCGTACGGTTATCCGGCGGCTGAGCGCGCCTACTATCTGACCTTGAGTTATGACTTCTGATGAACATCCGCTGATCCCCCGCGTTCTGATTTTTGATTCGGGCGTCGGCGGTCTTTCCGTGTATCAGGAAATCCGGCAGTTACTGCCGGATTTACCCTATATCTACGCTTTTGATAATGCCTGTTTCCCCTATGGTGAGCAGCCGCAAGAGCTGATTGTGGAGCGCGTACTGCGCACTGTCGCCGCGGTGCATCAGCGTCATCCGCTGTGCATGGCGGTGATTGCCTGCAACACTGCCAGCACCATCAGCTTGCCAGCACTGCGTAAAACCTTCGATTTTCCGATTGTCGGCGTGGTGCCCGCCATTAAACCGGCTGCCGCCGCCACCCGTAATGGTGTGGTCGGGTTGCTGGCCACCCGAGCGACCGTCAAACGTCCGTATACGCATACCTTAATAAAGCAGTTTGCCAGTACGTGTGATGTGCGTTTGCTGGGGTCGGCCGAATTGGTGCAACTGGCCGAAGAGAAGATGCAGGGAAAGGCCGTGGATCGTGCG
>JBOFCH010000440.1:0-8906 GCA_051645985.1 Plesiomonas sp.
CACTGTGGGCTGGTGATAGCGAAACCGGTATCACCATCATGCAGATGGATATCGGTCTGGATACCGGCGATATGCTGCATAAAGTCGCTTGCCCGATTACCGCGCAAGACACCAGTGCCAGCCTGTACCAAAAATTGGCCGACATGGGTCCTGATGCCCTGCTGACGACCTTGGCCCAATTGGCCGAAGGTCGCGCGCAGCCGCAAGTGCAAGATGAGACTCTGGTCACTTACGCTGAAAAACTCAGCAAAGAAGAAGGTCGCCTCGATTGGCAGCAACCGGCTGATTTCAGTGAACGCTGCATCCGCGCCTTTAATCCATGGCCGATGAGCTATTTTGACGTCGCAGGGCAAACCATTAAAGTTTGGCAAGCCAACGTGCTGCCACACCAGCAAAACGCGACGCCGGGCACCGTGTTGCAAGCCGACAAGCAGGGCATTCAAATTGCCACCACGGATGGCGTCTTGAACCTGACCGTTTTGCAGCCGGCCGGTAAAAAACCGATGCCGGTGCAAGATCTGCTCAATTCTCGACGGGAATGGTTTGAACCAGGCACCGTCCTTAGCTAACCCTAACTGATAAGCCGGCGATGCCGGCTTTTTTGATAATCATGAAAACAAACGTACGCGCCGTCGCCGCCGACATCCTTTTCCAAGTGCTAGAACAAGGCCAATCGCTCAGTAGCGCCCTGCCCAAAGCGCAGCACAAAATTGCTGAACGGGATGCTGGTCTGCTGCAAGAGATCTGTTTTGGCACCTTGCGGGTATTACCGCGTCTGGAAGCTTGCCTGCAACAACTGCTGGAAAAACCGCTCAGCGGCAAGCAGCGGATCATCCATCAACTACTGCTGGTCGGTCTGTATCAACTGCTGTATACCCGCATCCCGCCCCATGCGGCCGTCGGGGAATCGGTTAATGCCGTGGTCGCCTTGAAGCGCCCTGCCTTCCGCGCCTTGGTCAATGGCGTCCTGCGCCGTTTCCAACGTGAACAAGATGCTATTTTGACTCTGGCAGATCAAAAATCCGCCCCGAGTCACCTGCATCCACAGTGGCTGGTCAAGCGTCTACAAAACGCCTATAGCGATCAGTGGCGTCAGATCCTCGACAACAACAACCAAAAGCCGCCGATGTGGTTACGGGTCAACCGCCAACACCACAGCGCCGCACACTATTTGGCGCTATTAGCTGAGCAACAGATCGAGGCTGAACTCAGCGCTGAGCACCCTGATGCCATCTTGTTGCACACACCGGTTGCCGTTACTCGCCTACCGGGTTTTGCCGATGGTTGGGTCACCGTACAAGATTTGTCCGCCCAGCACGCCGCATTACTGCTGGAGCCGCAAAACGGTGAGCTGATATTGGATGTATGCGCTGCGCCAGGCGGAAAAACTACCCATATTCTGGAAATGGCACCACAAGCTAAGGTCGTGGCCGTAGATGTCGAGCAAACACGTCTGAATCGCGTTGCGGAAAACCTTGAGCGATTAGGTCAGCAGGCCACATTGATTTGTGGAGATGGCCGGCAACCGCGCCAATGGTGGCCAGAAGGGCAATTTGACCGCATCTTATTGGATGCGCCGTGCTCGGCAACCGGCGTGATCCGCCGCCATCCCGATATTAAATGGCTACGTCGCGCCGCCGATATCGAGGTGCTCACTGAGCTACAAAAGGAAATCTTCGATGCCACTTGGGATCTGCTCAAGCCGGGTGGTACGCTGGTGTATGCCACCTGTTCGGTATTGCCAGAAGAGAACCATCAGCAGATTGAGGCTTTCCTGCAACGCACAAAGGATGCAGAATTGATCCCGCTAGGTAAGGATGCGCAGCTAGACTGGCAGCTATTACCGGATAGCCAACGCGGCGATGGCTTTTTCTATGCCAAACTAAGAAAAACAGCCTAACCACAGTTCAGTCAAACGGATACGATGCAATGAAGATTATTATCCTCGGCGCCGGCCAAGTCGGCGGCACACTGGCCGAAAATCTGGTGGGTGAAAATAACGACATCACGATCGTCGATCAGGATCCGGAGCGTCTACGCCAGTTACAGGATAAGTTTGACCTGCGCGTCGTGCTCGGCCACGGTGCCCATCCGCGCGTACTGCGCGAAGCCGGCGCGCAAGATACCGACATGCTGGTTGCGGTCACTAACTCCGATGAAACCAACATGATCGCCTGTCAGGTGGCCTATTCGCTGTTCAATACCCCGAATCGGATCGCCCGGATCCGCGCCCCAGAGTACATCAAAGAGCAAGCGCGGCTCTTCACCAATGAAGCGGTGCCAATCGATTATTTGATCACACCAGAGCAATTGGTCACTGACTACATCCGCAAGTTGATCGAATACCCAGGCGCACTGCAAGTGGTGAACTTTGCCGAAGACAAAGTCAGTCTGGTCGCGGTGAAAGCCTACTATGGCGGGCCGTTAGTCGGAAATGCCTTATCGGCGCTGCGCGAGCATATGCCGCACATCGATACCCGCGTCGCGGCAATCTTCCGTCAAGGGCGGCCAATCAAACCACAAGGCACGACGATCATCGAAGCCGATGATGAGGTCTTTTTTGTCGCCGCGACTCACCATATCCGCGCCGTGATGAGTGAACTGCAACGGCTGGAAAAACCGTACAAACGACTGATGATTGTCGGCGGTGGTAATATTGGGGCAGGACTGGCCAAAGAGCTGGAGCAAAGTTACAGCATCAAACTGATCGAACGTAATCCCGAGCGTGCCGCTGAACTGGCCGAAATGCTGCATGACACCATCGTATTTTGTGGTGACGCCTCCGATCAGGAGCTGCTCAATGAAGAGCACATTGAACAAGTCGATGTCTTCATTGCCATCACCAACGATGACGAAGCCAATATCATGTCGGCCATGCTGGCCAAACGTCTCGGTGCCAAAAAAGCCATGGTCTTGATCCAGCGCTCGGCGTATGTCGATCTGGTGCAAGGTGGTGTCATTGATGTGGCTATCTCACCACAACAAGCCACCATCTCCGCACTACTGACCCACGTACGTAAGGCAGATATTGTTAGTGTGTCCTCACTTCGCCGTGGAGCTGCCGAAGCCATTGAAGCCATTGCCCACGGTGATGAGTCGACCTCCAAAGTGGTCGGGCGCGCAATCGGTGAGATCCGTCTACCGAGCGGCACCACCATTGGAGCCATTGTGCGTGGTGATAGCGTCATGATTGCCCACGATGATACCGTCATCGAGCAAGGCGACCACGTGGTCATGTTCCTCACCGATAAAAAGCACGTCCCAGACGTCGAGCGTCTGTTCCAGCCCAGCCCGTTCTTCTTGTAACAGCGCCAACGTACAGCAATTTTCACCTAAAAAAGCAGAATTTATTCTGCTTTTTTATTTGCCTGAAAAGTCACACAAAGCTAGGGTACAGGCTATATTCACATAATGTTGTGTTTATCTTTGCGAGCGCCAACTACTGGCGTTTAAGCCTGTGTACAAAAGGATCGGGACCATGAGCTTTTTAAAAGAATTTCGTGAATTTGCCATGCGTGGCAATGTGGTAGATCTGGCCGTCGGTGTGATCATCGGGGCGGCCTTTGGCAAGATAGTCTCTTCCTTGGTCGGCGATATCATCATGCCGATCTTAGGTCTGGTTATCGGCGGGGTCGATTTTCGCCAGTTTCATCTGGAGCTACGTGAGGCCACTGCATCCGTACCGGCACTGACTCTGAACTACGGCATGTTTATCCAGCAGCTGTTCGACTTCACCATCATCGCGTTTGCCATCTTTGTCGCAGTCAAAGCACTGAACAAACTCAAACGTAAAGAAGAAGCCGCACCAACGACGCCACCAGAACCCACTGTCGAAGAAAAACTACTGACTGAAATTCGTGACTTACTTAAGCAGCAAAACGACAAGTGACAAGTAAGCAGCAAATAAGCATGTAGAAAGGGAAGCGGGGGAGTGGAAAAAAGACAATAAAAAAGCCGGGATAAACCCGGCTTTTTTAATTTGGCGTGATTACTCAGCTGCAGCGTCTGCAACTGGAGCACGGTCAACCAGCTCGATGTAAGCCATCGGCGCGTTGTCACCCGCACGGAAACCACACTTCAGGATACGGGTGTATCCGCCAGCACGGTTCACAAAACGTGGGCCCAATTCATTAAACAGTTTCGCAACGATCTCGTTATCACGAGTACGAGCGAATGCCAGACGACGGTTTGCAACGCTGTCGGTCTTGGCAAGGGTGATCAGCGGCTCAACTACGCGGCGCAGCTCTTTTGCCTTAGGCAGGGTCGTCTTGATTACTTCGTGACGAACCAGAGAGCTGGCCATGTTGCGGAACATAGCCTGACGATGGCTGCTGTTACGGTTCAGTTGACGACCACTCTTACGATGGCGCATGACCTTATCCTTCTCAGAAAAACCTTAACCTGTGATCTGGTTACTCATCAGCAATGCTTGCTGGAGGCCAGTTTTCCAGGCGCATACCCAGAGACAGACCGCGAGATGCCAATACGTCCTTGATTTCAGTCAGAGACTTCTTACCAAGGTTTGGCGTCTTCAGCAGTTCAACTTCTGTACGCTGTACCAAATCACCGATGTAGTGGATAGCTTCTGCCTTCAGGCAGTTAGCAGAGCGGACAGTCAATTCCAGATCGTCGACAGGACGCAGCAGAATTGGATCGAATTCCGGCTTCTCTTCTTTCACTTCCGGCTGACGAACATCACGTAAGTCAACGAAAGCTTCCAGCTGTTCAGCCAGGATGGTCGCGGCACGACGGATCGCTTCTTCAGGATCAATTGTACCGTTGGTTTCCATCTCGATAACCAGCTTGTCCAGATCGGTACGCTGTTCAACACGGGCAGCTTCTACATTGTATGCAATGCGCTCTACCGGGCTGAAGCAGGCATCGACCAGCAAACGACCGATCGGACGCTCGTCTTCTTCAGTATGAATACGAGCGGAAGCCGGCACATAACCACGACCACGCTGAACCTTGATACGCATGCTGATAGCCGCGTCTTCATCAGTCAGATGGCAAATTACGTGCTGCGGATTCACGATCTCAACATCACCGTCATGGATGATGTCGGCTGCGGTTACAGGGCCGATACCAGATTTATTCAGAGTCAGAATGACTTCATCTTTACCCTGAACCTTGACCGCGAGCCCTTTCAGGTTGAGCAGGATTTCCAGGATATCTTCCTGTACACCTTCTTTGGTGCTGTACTCATGCAGTACACCATCAATTTCAACCTCAGTCACCGCGCAACCCGGCATAGACGAAAGCAGAATGCGGCGCAGTGCGTTACCCAGAGTATGGCCAAAGCCACGCTCAAGTGGTTCAAGGGTGACCTTGGCATGCGTCGAACTGATTTGCTCGATATCTACCAGGCGCGGTTTAAGAAACTCTGTCACAGAACCCTGCATTGTGTCCTCTCTTTGCTGCTAAGCCTTACTTGGAGTAAAGCTCGACGATCAGGTGTTCGTTAATGTCCGCAGACAGATCGGAGCGCTCAGGAGTGCGCTTGAACACACCTTCCATCTTCGCAGCGTCTACTTCCAGCCATGCTGCTTTTTCGCGCTGCTCAGCCAGCTCCATCGCTGCCTTGATACGAGCCTGCTTCTTAGATTTCTCGCGAATGCTGATTACATCATTCACAGAAACTTGGAAAGAAGGAACGTTAACGACTTTACCATTAACCATGATCGCCTTGTGGCTTACCAACTGACGTGCTTCAGCGCGAGTGGCACCGAAACCCATGCGGTAAACTACGTTATCTAAACGGCCTTCCAACAGCACCAGCAGGTTTTCACCTGTGTTGCCTTTCAGGCGAGCGGCGGTTTTGTAGTAGTTACGGAACTGACGCTCCAGCACACCGTAGATACGACGTACTTTCTGCTTTTCACGTAACTGAACACCGTAGTCAGACAGACGTGGCTTGCGCGCACCATGCTGACCCGGAGCGGTGTCAATTTTACACTTAGAGTCAATCGCACGTACGCCTGATTTCAGGAACAGGTCAGTACCTTCACGACGGCTCAGCTTGAGCTTAGGGCCCAGATATCTTGCCATTTTCTTTCTCCAACAATCCTAGAAACGTCGTGTTATACGCGGCGTTTCTTCGGCGGACGACAACCGTTGTGAGGAATCGGAGTCACATCAGTAATGTTAGTGATGCGGAAACCAGCCGCGTTCAGCGCGCGAATGGAAGACTCACGACCTGGGCCTGGGCCCTTAACCATAACTTCCAGGTTCTTCAGACCGTAGTCTTTAACCATTTCAGCACAGCGCTCTGCAGCAACCTGAGCAGCAAATGGAGTAGACTTACGAGAACCACGGAAACCTGAACCACCGGCAGTTGCCCAACCCAGAGCATTGCCTTGGCGGTCAGTGATAGTCACAATGGTGTTGTTGAAAGACGCATGGACATGAGCCACACCGTCAGAAACTTGTTTTCTTACACGCTTACGTGCACGAACTGGAGCTTTAGCCATTTTCTAACCCCGATTATTTTTTGATCGGTTTACGCGGGCCCTTACGGGTACGCGCGTTGGTCTTAGTACGCTGACCGCGAACTGGGAGACCACGACGATGACGCAGACCACGGTAGCAGCCAAGGTCCATCAGACGCTTGATGCTCAGGGTCACTTCACGACGCAGGTCACCTTCAACGGTGTACTTGGCAACTTCGTCACGCAGCTTATCGATTTGTTCTTCAGACAGCTCACTGATCTTAGTGCTTTCAGCAATACCCACCGCAGCCAGAATGGCTTGAGAGCGAGTTTTGCCGACGCCGTAAATTGCAGTCAGAGCAATTACAGCATGCTTATGATCAGGAATGTTAATGCCTGCAATACGGGCCATATGCACTCCTAAGTTTATATAATGGTAGGCCAATCTGAAAAGCCCGTTTTCAGGATACCCAAATGACCATACCAACTTCACACAAAAGGTCGGCTGGCTAATTTAGCCAGCCGGCCGTTACTTTGCAAGAAAAATATGCAGTAAATCAGCCTTGACGCTGTTTATGCTTTGGCTCGCTGCAAATCACACGCACAACGCCGTTGCGCTTGATGATTTTGCAGTTACGGCACAGCTTCTTAACGGAAGCACGAACTTTCATTTCTACTCTCCGCAACCTTTGGTGGTGCTCTGTAGATTAACGGCCAATCCCTTTCAGGTTAGCTTTCTTCAGAGCGGACTCATACTGATGAGACATCAGATGGGTCTGTACTTGAGCCATAAAATCCATGATAACAACAACGACGATCAACAACGATGTACCACCGAAGTAGAAGCGCACATTCCACGCTACCATCATGAACTCAGGTATCAAGCAGATAAAGGTGATATATAAAGCGCCTGCTAATGTCAGACGAGTCATCACTTTATCAATGTACTTCGCGGTTTGTTCACCCGGACGGATCCCTGGCACGAACGCACCTGACTTCTTCAGATTATCTGCTGTCTCACGCGGGTTAAACACCAACGCGGTATAGAAGAAGCAGAAGAAGATGATTGCAGCTGCATATAACATAGCATGTAACGGGCGACCCGGTTGCAATGCTAATGCAATGTCAGACAGCCATGTCATACCTGATCCTTGACTAAACCACTGCGCAAGCGTAGCGGGGAAAAGGATAATACTGGAAGCAAAAATCGCGGGAATAACCCCAGCCATATTCACTTTCAGTGGCAGGTGTGTACTTTGTGCCGCGAATACACGACGACCTTGTTGACGCTTGGCATAGTTTACAACAATTCTACGCTGACCGCGCTCAACAAATACAACAAAGTACGTAACGGCAAAAACAACAGCGGCAATCAACAACAGCAGAAGTACATGCAGTTCGCCTTGACGCGCCTGTTCAAACGTATGTCCGATAGCAGAAGGCAATCCCGCCACGATACCTGCGAAGATAATCATGGAGATACCGTTACCGATACCGCGCTCGGTAATTTGCTCACCTAACCACATCAAGAACATGGTGCCGGTAACCAAACTTACAACCGCCGTAAAATAGAAACCAAAGCCCGGATTATGTACCAGACCTGGGATCATACTTGGTAAGCCAGTTGCAATACCGATTGCTTGGAATGTACCTAAAACCAGCGTGCCATAACGGGTATAGTGGCTAATCTTACGACGGCCAGCCTCCCCTTCTTTCTTCAACTCTGCCAGCGGCGGATAAACCACCGTCAGCAGCTGGACAATAATGGATGCCGAAATATACGGCATAATGCCCAGAGCAAAGATAGACGCACGCTGAAGAGCACCACCGGAGAACATATTAAACATCTCGATGATGGTGCCCTTCTGCTGTTCAAACAAGGTCGCAAGAACAGAGGCATCAATACCAGGAATTGGCACGTAGGAGCCAGCACGGAATACGATAATCGCACCTAACAGAAACAATAAGCGACGCTTGAGTTCTGTCAGCCCGCCCTGAGCACCTCGAAAATCAAATCCTGGTTGTTTAGCCATCTGTCAATTATTCCTCGATTTTACCGCCAGCGGCTTCAATAGCTGCACGTGCACCTTTAGTGACACGCAGGCCACGTACGGTTACAGCGCGAGTTACTTCACCAGACAGAACAATCTTAGCGAATTCCATGTCTTTAGTGATGATGTTTGCCGCTTTCAGTGCGTTCAGATCAATCTGATCGCCTTCAACTTTAGCCAGCTCAGACAGACGAACTTCGGCTGTCACAGCGGCTTTCAGAGAAGTGAAACCAAACTTCGGCAGACGACGGTACAAAGGCATTTGACCGCCTTCGAAACCGCGACGTACACCACCGCCGGAGCGGGATTTCTGGCCTTTGTGGCCGCGGCCACCGGTTTTACCCAAGCCAGAACCAATACCGCGACCTACACGCTTAGCTGATTGCTTAGCGCCTTCAGCCGGAGAAAGAGTATTCAAACGCATCTG
>JBOFCH010000441.1:0-2448 GCA_051645985.1 Plesiomonas sp.
CAGAGAAAAAACAAAAGCGCACAGAAATGGCAGTCATAATGACTGCACATTTAAAGACGGTATGTAAAAACGACATGTAAAAACGGTATAGCCGATAACGGCGCGGTATTGTTTGTGCTATCGCCTCTCCTGATCGCAAAGACCTCATTGTGGCCTTTGCGATAGGGTGGAGAGACTAGCCGAATGTTGATCCGCGCCGATCAATCTGCTCAGTCGGGCAGATCAGGCTACGGACAGCATGGCGTTCATGTCTTGCTCGACACTGGTGATCGGACGCATGCCGAACTTGTCGTTTAAAATAGCCAGCAGATTGTCAGTCAGGAACGCGGGTGCTGTCGGGCCGGTGTAGATATTTTTCACACCCAGCGCCAGCAGCGTTAGCAGGATCACAATCGCTTTTTGCTCGAACCATGACAGCACCAGCGTTAGAGGCAGATCGTTTACGCCACAGCCCAGTTTCTCGGACAGGCGTACCGCCAGCATGATTGCGGAGTAAGCATCGTTACATTGACCCACATCCAGCAGACGTGGCAGTGCGCCTATGGTGCCGAAGTCCAGCGTATTGAAGCGGTATTTACCACAGGCCAACGTCATGATCAGGCAGTCTTGCGGTACTGCGCGAGCAAAATCGGTGTAGTAATGACGCTCGCCACGGCTGCCGTCACAACCACCGACCAAGAATACATGGCGCAATTGCTTGGCAGCCACCATATCGATCACGGTATCGGCTGCGCCGAGCAGGGTTTCGCGGCCAAAGCCCACGGTGATCATCTGTTCGATTTCGGTATGCAGGAAGCCCGGCATGGCTTGCGCTTGAGCGATCACGGCAGAGAAATCTTCACCTTCCAGATGCTTAACGCCCGGCCAGCCAACAATGCTACGAGTCCAGATCCGATCGCCATAGTTACCGACAGTCGGATCAATGATGCAGTTGGATGTCATGATGATAGGCCCAGGGAAACGGGCAAATTCCGCTTGCTGGTTTTGCCACGCACTACCGTAGTTACCGGCCAGATGTGGATATTTTTTCAGCTCCGGATAACCGTGGGCAGGCAGCATTTCACCGTTAGTGTATACATTGATACCCGTCCCCTCGGTTTGCTCCAGCAGGGCTTTCAGATCTTTAAGATCATGCCCGGAGATCAGAATCGCTTTACCTTTAACCGGACGGATATTGACCTGAGTCGGTATCGGATTACCATACAGCGCGGTTTCACCGGTATCCAGCATCGCCATCACATCAAAGTTCATCCGGCCAATTGCCATCGCGTTGTCCAGCAGCGCATTGATATCGGTCGGGTTGCTACCCAGCCAAGCCATGAAGCCATGAAACTGCGCATAAACATCCGCACTTTGCTGCTCCAGCACCCGTGCATGCTCCAGATAGGCGGCGGCACCTTTCAGGCCATACAGGCACAGCATACGCAGGCCATGGATGTCATCACCATGCTCGGCTTTGTCTTTATTTAGGGCATAGTCAGCCGATTGTGCCAGCAGTGCAGGCATGCTGAGATCATTGAGTGTGATGTCGGCGACAGCCAAAGTAACGTTGGCCGCAGGATCACACTGTCGGCAGCGTTCAGCCAGAGCCTCACGCATCGCGATCGCTTGCTCGGTGTATTCGACAATCCGCGCCGAATCAAAGTTGACGTTGGTCAGGGTAGCGAAAAACGCCTTGGGGACAAAAGCGTCAATGGCATCATCAATAATATTCAGTTCACGGGCTTTTAATGCCCATGCAGACAAGCCTTCCAGCACGGCGACCAGCAGATCTTGCAGGTCAGAGGTTTCTGCGGTTTTACCACACATACCCTGTGCGTAGGAGCAGCCGTTACCGGCTGGAGTACGAATGGTTTGCTCACACTGTACGCAGTACATTGCTATCCCCTTAATAAAGTGTATTTAGTATGCTTCTTATTGGGGAGGATAGGGAACATAAAGTAACATTTCAAATGCAACTTAATACTCTGTTGATACAAATCAATTTTGTTGGGAACAAACCTATCTAGCGAGAACGCACAGAACCAGCGAGGACGTATAGAACCAGTGACGATAGAAAAAGGGATAACAGAAGATGAACAGAGGCAGAAATATGAGCAGATAAAAGACTAGGCAGGAGGGCACCTGCCTATCGTGGGGCTAATTCGTGTTCAGGGTGCAAGAGTGACCACCGTTGCTAGAACGGTCACGATACACGCCTTAGAGCGCAAACAAGGCCATGAGTACCGGTGCACTCAGGCTGAGTAAAAATCCACTGACAATCGCCGCAGGCACTAGATCTACACTGCCCGCACGCTGAATAACCGGTAGGGTAAAATCCATCGCGGTGGCACCACCGATCCCCACTGCCGTCGAGGTATAACGGCGGATCAAGGATGGGATCAGCATAATGGCCACCAACTCACGTAGCAAATCGTTGAAAAACGCCGCACTGCCCAATACCGGCCC
>JBOFCH010000442.1:0-1775 GCA_051645985.1 Plesiomonas sp.
GATATTCATGCCATCACTGCCGCCCACAATCTGGCTGCTGCGGCGCTCGATACTCGGCTGTATCATGAAAGCCGTCTGGGCGCCGAACATTTTACCCAGCGTACTCGTCTACCGCTGTTGGATATTGACCCGCAACAGATCGTGTGGAACCGAGTCATGGATCACAACGATCGCGCCTTGCGCAAAATTCGGATCGGCATTAATCCCGCAGGCAGCCATGCCAACGGCATCGAGCGCGACTCAGGATTTGATATCACCGCCGCCTCCGAACTGATGGCAATCTTGGCGCTGTCACACGATTTGCCTGATATGCGTCAACGCCTCGGCCGTCTGATTTTGGCCTATAACCATGCAGGCACCCCGATCACGGCCGAGGATCTTGGAGTCGCTGGCGCGATGGCAGCCATCATGAAAGAGGCAATCAACCCGACACTGATGCAAACATTGGAAGGTGTGCCCGTGTTGATCCACGCCGGCCCATTTGCCAACATTGCCCACGGTAACTCTTCGATTATCGCCGATAAAATGGCCCTAAAATTGGCCCGCTATACCGTGACGGAAGCAGGCTTTGGCTCCGATATGGGGCTGGAGAAAGCCTGTAATATCAAAGCGCAAATCGCAGGCAAAGCGCCGGATTGTGTGGTATTGGTCGCCACGTTACGGGGCCTGAAAGCCAACTCTGGGCGCTATAACCTCAAGCCGGGTCAAACCATTCCGCCATCGCTGTTTGCCGCTGATCAGGCGGCACTGACGGCGGGATTTGCTAACTTGCAATGGCACATAAATAATGTCAAAAAATACGGGCTGCCGGTTGTCATCGCCGTCAATCGCTTCCCACAAGACACCGAGGCAGAATTACAGTGGTTGTGTCACCGCATCGAAGAAATGGGATACCCTGTTGCACTCAGCGATGCATTCAGTCAGGGCGGACAAGGCGCGGTGATACTGGCACAAGCAGTCATGCAAGCCAGTGAACAGCCAGCAAAATTCCAGCCATTATATCGAAAGGATGCCTCACTGCTGGATAAGCTGAATGCAGTCGCCCAGCTCGGGTATGGCGCGGGAAAAATCACCTTGTCCGAACAGGCACTGGCTCAACTGGCACATATTGAACAGCTGGGACAGCAAGATCTGTATGTGTGTCTGGCAAAAACACCGTTATCAATTAGCCACGACCCAGCACTGAAAGGAGCACCTCAAGGATTTGTACTGCCTATCCGCGAACTTAACCTGTGCGCCGGTGCCGGGTTTGTCTACGCACTGTGCGGTAACGTACTGACCATGCCGGGTCTACCGGAGCATCCCGCTTATCTGGGCATCGATATTACGGATGATGGCACGATTATTGGTTTAGGCTAATCTCCGATTAGAGATAGCCTACAGCCCATCATTCGTCAGCAGAGCGAACCATCGGATTTTCGGTTCGCTCTATGCTCCGCACATGACCTAACCGGTCATTATCGGTCATTACCAGTTAGCAAATTCTGGGATCGCAGGTTTACCATGACTTTCCAGAAAATCGAGCAGTTTACGTGGAGAGGTATTGAGTAGCCGTTCGTGCGGGAATCCGGCCTCATTGATCAAGCGCAGCGAATGTTCAAAATCCCCAAGCGAAAAGGCGACATGCGAATCCGACCCCATCACCATCCACGCCCCATGGCGTTTAGCCGCCGCAATAATCGCCGGACAGGTATGTTCACTGCCCGCACGGGAAACCACAAACGAGGAGTTATTCACCTCCAACGCAACCCCATACTCCGCCGCCACTTTCACCA
>JBOFCH010000443.1:0-5160 GCA_051645985.1 Plesiomonas sp.
TCAGCGCCGATTCAATCCCGATTTTTTGCTCGGCCAGATAATCCATCAAACGTGGATCTTCAACCGCTTTCACACCATGCCCGATCCGCTCGGCGCCCAGCTCACGAATGGCCTGCCACATGCTAGCCGCACCGGCCGCCTCACCGGCGTGAACGGTGATATGCAATCCAGCATCACGCACCTGCTTGAAGTGCGGTACAAACAGCTCACCCGGTTGACCCAATTCATCGCCAGCCAGATCGATAGCCACCAGATGCTGACGGCACGCTAACAGCGCATCCAGCTCCTGCTGGCAGGCAGCGGTGCCGAAAGTACGGCTTAAGATCCCAATCAAGTTAGCCTGCACCGTAAAATCATGACGACCTTGAGCAATCCCGTCGGCCACCGCTTCCACCACGCCCTGCACTGGCAGGTTGTGCTTCATGGCCATGTAATACGGCGAGAAACGCAGCTCGGTGTAGTCCAGACCGGCGTTATCGGCATCTTGCATGTTTTCATAGGCCACGCGGCGGCAGGCATCCAGATCGGCCAGTACCGCGACGCCCCAATCGAGCTTTTGCAGGAAGCTGACCAGTGTCGGTGCGTTATCGGTGATTTGTACGTGCGGCAGCAGATCCGACAGGTTATCGGCGGGCAGCATGATGCCGTGCTGTTGACCCAGCTCCAAAATGGTAGACGGACGGATGTTGCCATCCAGATGACGGTGTAAGTCGGTCAACGGTAAATCGCGTGCAATCATGCAAAGGCTCCCCAATGTATTTTTGTTGGTGTGACAGTATAGACACTGGGGTGAAAATCACCTAGTTGAGTTGCTGTCTACGGTGTGACAAATATCACCTTATTTTGTGTCATCAACGAATGTCGAACTCTTTTAGCTTTCGGGTCAGGGTATTACGTCCCCAGCCCAGCAGGCGGGCAGCGTCTTGCTTATGACCTTGAGTGTACTGCAACGCCGCATCCAACAGCAGTTGCTCAAATTCCGGTTGCAAGGTGGCGAGCAGATCTTCTTGGCCGCGCGCCAGTTGTTGCAGTACCCACTGTTGTAAGGGTTGCTGCCAGTTGAGAGGCGTGTGGAGGTCGTTGCTGGCCGTTGGGGCGCGGGTCAGCTCTGGCGGCAGATCGGAGACAAAAATTTCTTTACCGGCGGCCATCACGGTCAGGCCGCGACAGATATTTTCCAGCTGGCGCACGTTACCCGGCCAGCGAAATTCGCTCATCACCCGCAGGGTATCCGGATGCAAGGTTTTCGCCTCGACCCCTAGCTCGCGTGCGGCGCTGAGCAGGAAATGGCGGCTTAAGGCGGCAATGTCTTGGCGTCGTTCACGCAGCGCGGGCAGTTGCAGGCGAATGACATTTAACCGGTGAAACAAGTCTTCACGGAATAAGCCTTCACGTACTCGCGTTTCCAGATCTTGGTGGGTGGCGGCAATAATGCGCACATCCACATGCAAAGGGGTATGGCCGCCGACGCGGTAAAATTGACCATCGGCCAGTACCCGTAGTAAACGGGTTTGGATCTCCAGTGGCATATCGCCAATTTCATCCAAAAACAGGGTGCCGCCGTTGGCCTGTTCAAAGCGCCCCTGACGTACGGCACCGGCACCAGTAAAGGCGCCTTTTTCATGACCAAATAGCTCTGATTCGATCAGATCTTTGGGAATGGCGGCCATGTTCAGGGCGATAAAAGGGGCGCTGGCTCGCGGACTGTGGCGATGCAGAGCATGGGCTATCAGCTCTTTACCGGTACCGGATTCACCGTTAATCAGCACGCTAATGGCGGTACGTGATAGGCGGCCGATCGCGCGGAACACTTCCTGCATGGCCGGTGCTTCACCGATGATCTCGGATTGCGCCGTGGAAGTAGGCTCGGTGGTGGGCGTGCTTTGTTGCTGGCGCAGCTCGTGGCTGTGCTGTAGGGCGCGCTCCACCAGTGCCACGGCGTCATCCAGATCGAAGGGTTTGGGCAAGTAATCGAAGGCACCATGCTGGTAGGCGCTGACCGCCGCATCCAAATCGGAGTGGGCGGTCATGATGATCACCGGCAACTGCGGCACTTGCTGTTGTAGCTGGCTAAGCAGGGTCAGGCCGTCCATGCCCGGCATACGGATATCGGACAGCAATACATCCGGCGTGGCCTGTTGTAAGGCAGTCAGTACGGCGGAGGCGCTGTCGAAAGTTTCGCAGCGGATCTGGCTGCTGCTGAGGGCTTTGTCCATTACCCAGCGGATGGCGCTATCGTCATCCACTACCCATACCCGTCCTTTCGTCATGCCGTGCGCCTCGTGAACTTGCTGATTGGTGTATGTCTCGGTATCGCGTGGGCTTATTTTAAGCCGCTGGGAACCCGCGTTCCAATATTCGTGCCAATTTGATTCCTGCTAATTGGAGGTATGCCCATTAGATTTATGGCAGGCGCTACGCCTCAGCGCCTGCTGTTATTTGCGCAGCGGCAGATAAATGGAAAACTCGGTATGTCCCGGCCAGCTGCTGCATTCAATCTTGCCGCGATGTTGGTCGATGAGGTTACGGGCAATCGACAAACCTAAACCGTGGCCGCCTGCGCGTCCGCTGACCATCGGGTAGAACAACGTATCTTGCAGGTGTGCCGGAATACCGGGGCCGCTGTCGATGATATCTAGCCTTACGGCGAGCCGGTAGCGTTCACCATGCAGGGTTTGCTGAAACGCGGTGCGGGTGCGCAAGGTGATGGTACCGGATTGCTCGCCGAGCGCTTGTACCGCATTGCGCACGATATTGAGCAGGGCTTGCTCCAGTTGTTCGGGATCATGCTCCAATTCCGGCAGGCTGGGATCGTAGTCGCGGATCAAGGTGATATGCGGCGGGGTTTCCAGTTCGACCAGCTTACGCACCTGCTCCAGTACCACATGCAGGTTTTGTTCGCTGCGCACCCCAGGGCGTTGTGGGCCGAGCAAGCGGTCGACCAGATTGCGCAGTCGATCGGCTTGGGCGATGATCATGCCGGTATACTCGGTCAGCGCCGGATCGGGCAAGGCGCGCTCCAGTAATTGAGCCGCACCGCGTAAGCCTCCGAGCGGATTTTTAATTTCATGCGCCAACCCACGTACCAGCTCACGCGCCGCCGATTGTTGCGACTGATGCAATTGCTCCTGACTGAGACGGCGGTGGGTGTCCAACTGATGCAACTCCACCAGTACCGCGTTGCTGTCGCCGGTATGCAGGTGCTGAGCGGTCAGCTCGACCGTGCTGGCTTTCCCGTCAATCACCAGTGTGACTTCGTTATCGGTAAAGCTTTGCTGGTGATCCAGTGCGTGGCGCATCAGTGCCAGATCGAGTGAGATATAGTCAATCAGCACGGGCAGAGGAACGCCAATCAGTTTACGGCTACTGTGCGATAGGAGTTGTTCGGCCGCCGGGTTGGCATATTGAATGTTGAGATGGTTATCCAGCAACAGCACGCCGGTTTTCTGGTTGTGTAACAGCAGTGACAGCGGGATCTCCGGCTCCATCATGACTCCTTGGCCGCGGGGAATGGGGCAGCAGGCAATGGCCAGAATAGCTGTTCGGCCATCAAGGTACTGCCCGTCACTATAATCGAGGCTTTCGGCTTTCGCATCCGCTTTGCACTTGGCGCGGTGGGTTTATTGATTGCGTGGCTGGATCGGTGGATTCAGCGCCTCACGGTTCAAGATACTGGCGCGATGCAGGAAAACCGTGACCGGCGGCGCGGAGGCGATCACCTTACCGTTTTCCAGCAGATCGGCACTTAGCTGATGGGCACCACGATCAATATTGTGCAGTTGTTGTTGGATACTACGCCCTGGCTCACCGACCGGCTTGCCATCGAGGGTCAATTGGACAGTTTGCTGGTCGCCCAGTTTCGGCACCACCATCACAGTCACATCGATATTGCCGCTGTTGTTACGCACTGTGGCCTCATCAATCGGTGATAAAATGGCTATCTGGGTCGCCACATTAGCGGCCAAGGCCGGGGCGTTGCCATTGTGATTGCTTTTGCGTACTGGGGCCGCCGGCGGGCGGGAAGCCGCGGGCTGGCCAGCGTCATACTTGATCGGCGCCGACGGGGTGATCTCTTTACAGGTGGCCCCTTTGGTTTGGTGGGTGCTGAAATGGGTAATGCCATTGGCATCGGTCCAAGAGCAAATCAGCCGGGTCTCGCTGGCAAACGCCGATAGTGTGGCAAACAGCAGTGTCAGGCAAAACAGGCGCATGACGTTCTCCGCAGATAAAAAGTCGTACTGGCGGCCATTTGGCCGGATCTTGGTTTGGCGTTCAGTGTCGGTGGTCGGCGGTGGTGGCGGCAACCATAAAAAAGCCCGCCTGTGAGGCGGGCTGAAAGTTTCCACGGCAACAAAAAAGGTTGTTACACGCGTTAGCGTTGAAATGACGCGGCGTATTACACGCTGTAGTACATTTCAAACTCAACCGGATGCGGCATCATGCGCACGCGGTCGATATCGGCGTGTTTCAACTCAATATAGGAATCGATAAAGTCGTCGGTGAACACACCGCCACGGGTCAGGAACTCGCGATCCAGATCCAGCTCGCGCATGGCTTCTTCCAAAGAGCCAGCTACCGTTGGGATCTCGGCCGCTTCTTCTGGTGGCAAGTCGTACAGGTTCTTGTCCATGGCATCGCCTGGGTGGATCTTGTTGGCAATCCCGTCTAAACCGGCCATCAGCTGGGCAGCAAACGCCAAGTATGGGTTCGCACCAGGATCCGGGAAGCGTACTTCGATACGGCGCGCTTTCGGGCTGGCTACGACCGGAATACGGATGGAGGCCGAGCGGTTACGTGCGGAGTAAGCCAGCATCACAGGGGCTTCATAGCCCGGCACCAGACGTTTGTAGGAATTGGTGGTCGGGTTAGCAAAGGCGTTGATGGCTTTGGCGTGCTTGATGATCCCGCCGATGTAGTACAGTGCCATCTCAGACAGGCCGGCGTACTTGTCACCGGAGAACAGGTTAACGCCATTTTTCGCCAGTGATTGGTGGCAGTGCATGCCGGAGCCGTTATCACCAAACAGCGGTTTTGGCATGAAAGTCGCGGTCTTGCCGTAGGCGTGCGCCACGTTGTGTACCACGTACTTGTAAATCTGAATTTCGTCCGCTTTGATGGTCATGGTGTTGAAGCGGGTGGCCACTTCGTTTTGACCGGCGG
>JBOFCH010000444.1:0-1882 GCA_051645985.1 Plesiomonas sp.
AGATCGTACCCCAGCAAACGCCGACAATGACGCATCCGATTCAGTAGCATAGCTTCGGCACCAGTATAGATTTCCTGTTGCAATACCACCGGTGTGTCATCATACAACAGCGTTCCATCATACGGAGTGTTGAACTCCTCCTGTGACATGCCGATATCGATAAGGTCGCGCTGTTCGCTGATCAGGCTGTCAATTAAGTCTGGCGTGATGCGATCCAAGATAGCCGTATAGTTTTTGATTCTGATCCCCAGATAACCCATAGGTTGCCAGTCTAATCCAACTTGCTGACGCGGGATGCCAATACTCTGGATCTCCTCCCACGGTAATGCCCAACCGCCATGTCGGTGATGATACTGAATATGTCCGACGGATAAGGTCAGGCCAATATCCGGCTCCAGCCAGCGTTTGAAGCCGTGCCATGCAAGGTAGATGGCGGGGAACAGCATCAGGAGGAGAAACAGCCAGCCGTATTCGCTGATGTACATCAGAAACACGGCGGAGAAGCAGAGCAGGGTGCCACTGAAGAGCAGCGTCAGGCAGTGCTTTTTGATTACGGGGCGCATATGCAAACTTTCCATCGGCCTCTCCGGAATGACAATCGTGTTATGAGTATGGAAGTATCTGTGTCATTTTGAGAAGTTCTTCACAGTTATTTTTGAGTGAAAAAGATGCTTGCAGACAGAATGTCGGTTATTGCGGAGTAATAAGAACGATAACAAGAAAAACGATAACAAGAAGAACAATCAAAAGTTAGCGAGTGCAATGGAATGGGGTTGTCGAGAGAAGTCAGCAGGGAAGTACGTCAGAGCGTGCCTGAGGGCGTAACTGCGTGATTAATCGCTTAATAATTAATTGGTTAATCAAGTAAGTATGACTGCCGGTGTGAACCGGCAGTCAATCAGGCAGGCGTTATATTGAAACGTTAGGTTGCAACCTGCCAGAAAGCAGATTTAGCGATCAGATAATCTGGGCAATGGCCTGACACAATGGATCGATGTTGGAGGAGGTGATCCCCGCAACGTTGATCCGGCCGGAGCCGACAGCATAAATTGCGAATTCGTCTTTCAGACGCGCAACCTGTTGAGGGTTGAGGCCACTGAAAGAGAACATACCGTTCTGGCGAGCGATGAAACTGAAATCACGGTTAGCACCCAGCGCTTGCAGCTTGGTGACAAACAGCTCACGCATCTGTTTAATGCGACCCCGCATCTCGGTCAGTTCAGCTTCCCACTCGGCTTTGAGCTGTGGATCAGAGAGGATCAGGGCAACCACCGCCGCACCGTGTGCAGGCGGGTTCGAGTAGTTGGCACGGATCACCGATTTTACCTGACTGAATGCGCGCTCAGCGGTTTCTTGATTAGCGGCAACCAACGTACAGGCACCCACACGTTCGTTATACAGGCCGAAGTTTTTGGAGAAGGAGCTGGCGACCAGCAGTTCACTGTGGTTGGCGCAGAAAGCGCGCAGGCCGTAAGCATCTTCTTCCAGACCGCGAGCGAAACCCTGATAGGCAAAGTCAAACAGCGGCAACCAGCCTTTTTTAGCAGACAACTGCGCTAACTGATCCCATTGGGCTGGCGTGGGGTCGATACCGGTCGGGTTGTGGCAACAGCCATGGAATAACACCACATCGCCGGCTTTGGCCTGCTCCAGTGACGTCAGCATGGCGTCAAAGTCGAGCGCCATATTGGCGGCATCAAAATAACCGTACTCACGAACGTCCAGACCGGCCGCTTTAAACACACTCGCGTGGTTAGGCCAAGTCGGGTTGCTGATCCAGATAGTGCTGGCGGAGGTTTGGCGAGCGATGAATTCAGCGGCAATACGCAGCGCACCCGTACCGCCCGGTGTTTGTGCGGTTTTGGCGCGTTTTTCGCGCACA
>JBOFCH010000445.1:0-3248 GCA_051645985.1 Plesiomonas sp.
GCGCTACACCTAACTATACCTAACGACAACCTAAACCTAACGACACCTAAATACTTATCGTGACGCAGAGGCAGTGCTGAGTAAGCGCTGCACCTCCTGCTGCCAGCCGAGGGGATCGCCGAAATAACGGCTGACCGGCAAGACAACCAACTGATCAGCAAGTTGCAGCGCGACGGTAGGATATCCTTGTGTGTGTAAACGGGCTAACCAAGCGTGGCTTTCGGCCATATGTTCACGCCACGAAAGCTGTTGGTAGGCGTGCAGGAAGTCAGATTCAGCAATCCCCTGCTCCGCCGCCAGCCTAGCAAGCCGAGCTTCATCGCCGACCCACAGCCCATCACGATAATGGCTTTGTTGGATCCGAAATAACATTTGGACATCATCACCTTGCAGATGCTGCACCGCTAAAATTGCGCGGATCGGCGGTGTGGAGTCCAGTGTTTTATGGCTGTCGAGCAACAGCTGATTAAAATACGCCTCACCAAATGGTTGTCCCGTCAGCTCAGCGATCCGCAGATCATGCGGCTGGACATAATCACGCAGTGACTCCCCCATAGATGGACGATGATCCTCCACCCATAACCCACCCGCATGCAGGCAAATATCCAATTCTGGCATACGATGTAACACATCAATCAACGGCGCGGCACCATAGCACCAGCCACACAAAGGATCGTAAATATAGTGCAGTACGGCCTGAGTCGTTGCTGCCCGTTCTGTTGATGTCGACATTGCCGAAAGCGTTGTAGTCTGAATCATTGCGTCCTCCACTGGCAGATTGTTTTGCCTAGCCTCGTTCAATTGGCCCTCGCACCTTCCATGCAGGGCCATGTATGCCGGGCCTCGCAGGGATCACCACTGCATTTCACCGGTGGCCACTTTCGCCCCAATAGCCAACCCGTCATCCACCGGCAACGTTGGGTATGCCTGCTGCATGGCCTTTATCAAGGCGGCGGAGCCTTTCACCGTAGACAGGTTATGCTCAAAACGCTGAATGTAATCACGCGTAAAGGTTACGGCTTGTGTTCCACTCGGTGCCTGACCGAGGTAATGGCCGGGGATCACCTGCTGTGGTGCCAACGCCAACAGTCGGTTCAACGCCGCCACCCACTGAGCACGTGCCGCCGGGGTCTGGCTGTCCGCCATCCAGACATGCTGTCCGGCGGTGACTAAGACACCCCCCAGTGCTGTTTTGACCTGCGGCACCCACAAATAAGCCTGTGGCGTATTAAACTCACGGATCTCAATACGCTCGCCATCCACAGTCAGGTGATCGTCATTCAGTGTCTGAGGGATCGTAACCTGCTTCGGTGCGCCAGCGCCTAAAATCGGCCCCCAATACGCTAACTTCGCAGCATGGGTCGCTTTGATATGTGCGGTAACCTGTGGGCTAGCCAGCACCGGGACATCAGGAAATGCCTCCCGCACCGCCTGCAAGCCAAAGTAATAATCCGGATCACCACCACTGATATAAACGGCTTTTAACTTCTTACCACTTTGGCGGATCATCTCCACCAATGCCTGTCCGTCTTGCACTGAAAATTGAGCATCCACCAAGATGGCTTCGCTATCACCACTGATCAGCTCGGATGACACCGGGAAGATCGCATTTTTCCCTGGGTTATACACCGTCACACTCAACGGCGCCGCTTGTAAACCGGCCGCCATTAACAGCGCGGCTCCCCCCATCAACATACTTTTCTTGCTCATGATTTCGCTTCCTGATTTCCGATTGGCTTAGGATGCAAACAGTGTATTGATTCATGGTGAAGACAAAAATAGGCTTACAAGCACATCTCTGTTGCATAAATCGAGCAAATGAAGAGGGCAGAGTCAGCCGGCTGTCATTAGAACTAGAACAGCACTGACGCAATCATATGGTGGGCAATACCATTAAATAAATCGGACAGGAAAAAATCTGCGAAATCGAAAAAGTAGCAGATCAAAATAAACACAATGATGCGGTTTAGCATTTCGCCTCCATACTGCTGGCAAGGCTAAAAATTATCACTAAGCATGCATGTAATTGCATTAGATGCGCTGCATCTTTACGCAACGGAAAGTAACAGAGTTCGGTAAACTGTAAATTTTCATGCAGGCATATCACAACGTTATCCACGTCGCAGTTTCGGTTAACTTAGGGACTAATTCGATCACAATATGCGTATTTTCCCGCCTAATTTGCGCAAAATGTGCGTTTTGCGATCGCGTCGCCACTTTATCCGCACTTATCCATGTAATAAAAGGCAACTATTTGAAAATAAATGCTATAACACTTAAGAGGCTTATCGCGATGGCACTGAATGACATTGCCGTACTCACGAAATTGCCATCGCGTTAAGAAACATCAATGGAGGAAATCTGAAGGGCATCATGCAGGGAGGGCAGCATGAAAGAGTTAATCAAACTGGTGGTATTCTGGATTGTCGTCACCGGAGGGACTTGGATAGTGTTTACATCCCTGTAAGTCATCTCTTGATACCAGTGTGATCAGGTCCTGATAAGGAAATAGAGAAACCCGGATCAACACTGCGCATCAATGGAAAAGGCTGCCTAGGCAGCCTTTTTTTGTCGTTATTGCCGTGTGATATCAGCCCAATTCGGCGGTTTGTTGTGTCACCAATGGATGACGAATGGTCAAGGACATGCCCAGCGCCACCACCAGCAAAACCAAGATCAGGTAGAAGGTTGCCATAAAGCCACCGAACAACGATGCCACCACCGAACCAATGATACTGCCCAGACCGAAGCCCAGATAAATCACCCCGTAGTTTTTCGTGAGGTTATTCAGACCAAAGAAATCACTGACCAGTGATGGATAAACCGTGATCGTGCCGCCAAAACTAAAAGCAATGCAGGCTACCGCGGCAAAGAACAAATTGGCATTTAGTGGCACAAACAACAAGAGTGCCATGCCTGCCAAGGTGATCACCTGAGCCAACGAGATCACGCGGATCCGCGGCATACGATCAGACAAAATGCCCAACACCAAGCGGCCGCCCAGATTTGCCATGGCTATCACGGCCACCGCATTGGCGGCAACCACGGCTGGCAAGTTAACCATTTTCTCGCCGATATCTTTTGCTACGCCAATCACATACAAACCACTCATGCAAGCCGTCAGGAACATCAGTGCCAGCATCCAGTATTGTGGCTTACGCATCGCTTGTGCCAACGTAAAATCATGGGCTTCTTGCTGCCCAGCCGATTCTTGGCGAACCGGTGCATCTTTCATCAACAGCGCCCCC
>JBOFCH010000446.1:0-2347 GCA_051645985.1 Plesiomonas sp.
CGTCCAGATCACAGGCTAGCTGACGGGCTGTTGCCATATCGTCACACAAGAGTAATGCAACACCTAATGACATGTTGTCAAGACGTCCTGCTGCATTTAAGCGTGGCCCTAGTGCAAACCCTAAATCGGATGCCACTAACTGAGTACGATCTTTGTTAGCGACTTCGAGTAAGGCGCTGATCCCCGGCCGACAGCGACCCGCACGAATACGGCTCAAACCTTGCCAGATGAGAATTCGGTTATTCGCATCCAATGGCACCACATCCGCTACGCTACCGAGCGCCACCAGATCCAGTAATTCAGCCAGATTCGGCTCGGCCAGTTGCCGCTCGCTAAACCAATTAGCCTCACGCAGACGTGTGCGCAGCGCCAGCATCAGATAAAATGCCACCCCCACACCGGCCAACGCTTTGGACGGAAACGCGCATTGTTCCAGATTCGGGTTCACAATGGCCTCGGCCTGCGGCAGAGTTTCACCCGGCAGGTGGTGATCGGTCACTAGCACCTGAATACCACGCCGGTGCGCCTCTTCAACCCCACTATGCGACGAGATGCCGTTATCCACGGTCATGATCAGCTCAGCGCCCAAGGCTTCTGCTTGCACTACCACTTCCGGGCTTAGGCCGTAGCCATCTTCAAAGCGGTTCGGCACCAAGAAATTGACCCGCGTAGCCCCCAGCGCACGAAGCGCCAATACACTCAGCGCAGTACTGGTTGCGCCATCGGCATCAAAATCGCCGACAATCGTGATCTGGCGGTCAGCCAGCATGGCGTCATACAGTAACTGGGTCGCGGCATCGACACCGTGTAGCAGGCGGTAATCCAGCATGCCTTTGACTGAGCGATCTAGCTCCGGCATAGCCTGTACACCGCGGCTAGCATAAATCTGCCGTAACAGCGCGGGCTGTACAGCAGACAGGTGGGCGTCATCCACTCGGGGACGCCGACAAATCTCAACGTTCATTGCTTTCTCGGATTACATCACTGACGGCACACCGACAAGAACCCGATGGCACTTGTGGGTGTGTCTTGTAAACTCATCGTGCATGCGCTGGAGTACGCAGCATAAAACCAGGGGCGCCAACCTCGCTGCCGCCCCAAAGGGCATTTATTTATAGGCTTTCAGCACGTCCAGCAAACCTTGTGGATCGCGGTAACCCGGCAGTAAATCGCCATTTGGCAATAAAATCGCTGGCGTACCTTGCACCCCAAATTGGTGGCCCAAAGTAAACTGCTGAGCAATCACCGAGGCTTTACTGTCTTTGGCTGGCGGCTCTTTACCGGCCATGGCGTCAGCGAACGCTTGCTTTGGATCGGCAGCTGCCCAAATACCGGCCATCTGGTTAGCGGCGTTAGATCCTATCCCATAACGTGGGAACGCCAGATAACGCACGGTGATCCCCAGATCGTTATACTGTTTCATCTCATCATGCAGCTTGCGGCAATACCCACACGTGATATCGGTAAAGACGGTGACCACATACTTTTGATCTTTGGCCTTGTACACGATCATCTCGTTGTCCATTTTGGCCAACTGCGCCATCAACAACTGATTGGTCACGTTGACGGGCTGTTTGCCGGTCAACTGGAACATCGGCCCTTGCAGCAGAAACTCACCATTATCACTGACATACAGGACACCACTGTCACTGAGCACGGTTTTCATTCCAGCCAGTGGCGAAGGTTGGATTTGTGCATTGGTGATCCCAAGCGCACTCAGTTTGCTCTGGATCTGAGCATCATCAGCCTGAGCACCCTGCCAGACAAACAGACTCAGTACAGCGGCAGCAGTAAACGTCTTTTTCATGTAAGTATCCTGTTTCCGTTCTTCGGTGATGCCCGCTCCCGCAGGCAGCTTGAGATTAAGCACATTAAGCGCGCGGATGATGCTGTTGATGCAGCTGTTTCAAACGCTCGGTGGCCACATGCGTATAAATCTGGGTAGTAGACAGATCTGTATGCCCCAGCAACATCTGTACCACCCGCAAATCAGCGCCGTGATTGAGCAGATGGGTAGCAAACGCATGGCGTAACACGTGCGGCGACAGCTGTTCGCTGTCGATGCCGACACGCACGGCGTAATGTTTAATTCGGTACCAGAAAGTCTGGCGGGTCATCCGATTACCGCGCTGGCTCGGGAAAATCACATCGGAAGATTGTTCTCCCAGCAAGCTGGCGCGGCCATAGGTCAGAAATTGCTCCAGCCAGTATAAAGACTCTTCCCCCATCGGCACCAGTCGCTCTTTGTTTCCTTTACCGATCACCCGCACCACGCCTTGGCGCAAACTCAGGCAATCCATGGTCAAGCCGACCAACTCAGACACCCGCAAACCACAGGCATATAACA
>JBOFCH010000447.1:0-5044 GCA_051645985.1 Plesiomonas sp.
ACAGACCGGAAATCAAACTGAGAAAAAAGGCGGGAATTCAAGGTCATAGCCTCTTATAAACACCATAACACAACCAAAGAATGACTGCGTAGAATACCAGAGTTCATCGCACTGCCGGTAATCATTTTGTCTCGTCATCGCTGTTATGTCACAGCAACAAAACCTCCTCGAAATCAAAACACGATGTAAACTTAAAGGCAGTGCTAGACATGGCAAAGTGGCGCTGTCCTTGCCCCGTAACCGAAATATTCAGTTACGTTTTTAAGCGTTGAGCAATAATGTTAAAAATCAAAAAGATGGGACATTTTATCACACAAAAATTTCCTATTCTTATTCGGTTCTATTCAATTACGATAATTAACACTTGTGTTGGGCATCACAAATTCGTTTTATATGCGTCTTTAAAGAACCAGCAGCTACAACGTTTTAAGAGGAGTGCTAACAAGCCATGCACGACGTCAACACTACAAAAGAAGAACCTGGAACAGGTCTAAAGCGTGATCTGAAAGCGCGCCATCTGACCATGATTGCTATTGGTGGTGCGATTGGTACCGGGTTATTCGTTGCCTCGGGGGCGACGGTGGCTCAGGCCGGTCCCGGTGGCGCGTTAGTCGCTTATTCCGTGATCGGTTTGATGGTTTTCTTTGTAATGACGAGTCTGGGAGAGATGGCGGCATTTATGCCCGTCTCTGGCTCTTTTTCGACGTACGGCACCGAGTTTGTTTCTCCGGCCATGGGTTTTGCCCTCGGTTGGAACTATTGGTACAACTGGGCAGTCACTATTGCCGTTGAGCTTACGGCCTCCTCGATTGTGATGGCCTATTGGTTTCCATCGATCCCCGGCACAGTCTGGAGCGGGATCTTTCTCGCCATCATTTTCTTCCTGAACTTCTTCTCAGTAAAAGGGTTTGGTGAAGGGGAATATTGGTTCTCGATGGTGAAAGTGGCCACGGTGATTATCTTTATCATTGTGGGTCTGCTGATGATTTTCGGCATTCTGACTGACCGTGGAGCTAATGCAGGCTGGGCTACCTTTACTATGGGTGACGCGCCATTCGCCGGTGGCTTACCCGCCATTATCGGTGTGGCTATGATTGCCGGTTTCTCATTCCAAGGCACTGAGTTGGTCGGGGTAGCCGCGGGGGAATCGGATAATCCGGGTCGCAATATTCCGCGCGCCATCAAACAAATTTTCTGGCGTATTCTGCTGTTCTATGTGCTGGCTATTTTCCTGATTGGTTGTCTGATCCCGTATACCAGCCCGAGTCTGCTGCAAAATAATGTGCAAGACGTCGGCGTAAGCCCGTTCACTCTGGTCTTCCAGAATGCCGGTTTGGCCTTTGCCGCCAGCGTCATGAATGCTGTGATCCTGACCGCCATCTTGTCCGCCGGTAACTCTGGGATGTATGCCTCGACACGGATGCTGTACAACATGGCGCTGAGCGGTATGGCACCAAAAGTGTTCGGCAAACTGACTCCGGGCGGCGTGCCTCGTAATGCCCTATATGCGACAACAGTCGTGGCCGGTTTGTGCTTCTTTAGCTCCATGTTTGGTAACCAAACCGTATACTTGTGGCTGCTGAACATTTCAGGGATGAGTGGGTTTATTGCTTGGCTGGGTATTTCCATTTGCCACTATCGCTTTCGTAAGGGTTTTCTGGCTCAAGGCCATTCTCTGGATGAACTGCCCTACAAAGCAAAATGGTTCCCATTTGGCCCAATCTTCGCCTTTGCTCTGTGTTTAGTCGTTACTTTAGGTCAGGATTATCAGGCGTTTACCGCAGTTCATGTGGATATACAAAGTCTGGCGGCCACGTATATTGGTATTCCATTGTTTGCCTTAGTCTGGCTGGTATACCGGATTAAAAATAAGAGCCGCTTGGTGCGCTACGAAGATATGCGCTTCCCTGGTATTCGCTCGGTACCGCAGCAAGCGGCTGACGAACGTTCTACCAAATAGGCTGATTTTACTCTCCCTCCAAGGCCGCCTCTGCGGCCTTGATTATTTTGGTCGCCATGACGGCATCGCAACAAATACCGGTGACACACCGCTGAAACCTACCTCTAACAAGTCTCATGGCCCTCAATAATATGGTGCAAGGCGTTGCCTTTGTGCACCAAAAAGGTGCAGCCATGTATACTGAACCAGGCAAAGTGCTACGTGGCATACCCTGTCAGTGCCTCAATACAACCTACCGCCAGCTCAGTACTCTCTTTCTCTTCTTTTTCTTCTTTCTCTTTCTTTTCTCTTTGCGGCGCCACGCATTATCTTCCGCTAGCAACGTCTCTATCGGTACGGCTCTGCGGTAGTATCTAGCCATCGCCCTACTAATAAGTAAAACATATTTAACATTACATTCATCTTTGGCATACATTGTGCGTGTATCACCGTAATCAGGTCATCCTGTTAACAGAAAGGGAACAGCATGAAACTCATTACAGTCATCATCAAACCGTTCAAATTAGAGGATGTCCGTGAAGCGCTTTCCGCATTAGGGGTTCAAGGGCTGACTATCACTGAAGTTAAGGGATTTGGTCGTCAGAAAGGCCATACCGAGTTGTACCGTGGTACCGAGTATGTGGTGAATTTTTTGCCCAAGGCAAAAATTGAAATCGCTATCTGCGATGACCAGTTGGATGCCGTGCTGGATGCCATACAAAAATCGGCCTACACCGGCAAAATTGGGGACGGCAAAATTTTTGTCTGCGAACTGCAACAGGTGATCCGTATCCGTACCGGTGAAACTGACGACGCGGCACTCTAAGTGCGCGGTTAAGGGGAAAAACTATGAAGCTCTCTGCACGCATTCTCGCTGTAACCGCGGGCTTGACCGGCCTGCTCACCATACCGGTGGCGTTAGCCGACAGTGCCACGCCGGTGATTAATAAAGCGGATGATGTCTGGTTGTTGGTGGCCAGTGCGCTGGTGATCCTGATGTCTGTACCCGGTTTGGCACTGTTTTATGGCGGACTGGTTCGCTCTAAAAATATGCTGTCAGTACTGGCACAGGTCTTTACCGTGTTTGCCGTGATCAGTGTCTTGTGGATTATCTATGGCTATTCGGTCGCCTTTACCGAAGGCAACGGATTTTTCGGCTCACTGGATAAAATCCTGCTCAAAGGTGTGACGCCCGATTCATTGGCGGCCACCTTCAGTAAAGGGGTCGCGGTACATGAGCTGTTGTATGTGGTGTTTCAGGGTGCCTTTGCGGCCATCACCTGCGGTTTGATTGTAGGGGCATTCGCCGAGCGTATGAAGTTTGCGGCCGTGCTCCTGTTTTGTGTGGTGTGGTTTACCCTGTCCTATCTGCCGATGGCGCACATGGTATGGTACTGGGCCGGCCCTGATGCCTATACCAGCGCGGAAGCAGCGACAGCGGCCACCGCCACTGCCGGTTACCTGTTCCGCCACGGCGCATTGGATTTTGCCGGTGGTACAGTCGTACATATTAACGCGGCGGTCGCCGGATTAGTAGGCGCTTACATGGTCGGACGGCGCGTAGGTTTCGGCCGTGAGGCGATGAAGCCACACAGCTTGACCATGACCATGATTGGTGCCTCTTTGCTATGGTTCGGCTGGTTTGGCTTCAATGCTGGCTCAGCATTAGAGATGAATGGGATCGCCACCTTAGCCTTCGTAAATACCTGGGGTGCAACCGCAGTGGCGACCTTGTCTTGGCTAAGCGCCGAGTGGATTTTAAAAGGTAAACCGTCACTATTGGGCGCTGCATCCGGGGCCGTCTCTGGGTTAGTGGCCATCACCCCTGCTTGTGGATTTGTCGGCGTCGGTGGTGGGCTGATTATCGGTCTGCTGGCGGGCATTGCCGGTTACTGGGGCGTCCATGCCCTCAAGCGCTGGTTGAGTGTAGACGATGCGCTGGATGTGTTCGGCGTCCACGGGGTATGCGGTATTCTGGGGGCGATTTTAACCGGTGTCTTCGCGGATCCGGCGCTGGGTGGTACGGGTGTTTGGGATTATGTCACCAACAGCGTCGCTCCTTACGCGATGTGGGAGCAAGTTAAGATCCAAGCGCTGGGGATTGGAGTCACCATCTTGTGGTCTGGCGTCGTGGCCCTGATTTGCTACAAGCTGGTCGACCTGATTGTTGGTCTGCGGGTCGCGGAAGAAGATGAGCGCATTGGTCTGGATGTCACCACTCATGGCGAGAATGCGTATAACCAGTGATTCTTCGGTATTTTTTCAGTAACGAATATTCAATAAAGAATATTCGGTAAATAATGACTTACCTTGGCCGGCAAAGCGTGTCATACCTCTGCCGGCCTTTTTACATCTGAGCAGCCAGCACCGGTTTTATTGTTATACATGATAAGCAAACGATGGATTATGCGCAGATTTATCCAACCAAAACAGTGGCGCGCTAAGATGCGCCGGTAATCGTACCGGCGGGAAGAGATAACTCGTACTGAATATTAAGCCGAAATTCAATGGATATAAACGGTAGACATATAACCCGTGAGCAACCCAACACGTTAAGCCAACCGTTAAATATCAAACTGTAAGACGTGCTCGTCCTGCGGCTCTTTCCAGATAGCTTCTTTGATATCGCTGATACTCAGCGATGGATTACAAATCTGCATAAAGCGCAGCACATAAGCACGCTGATATTGTGCGCGGCGCACGGCTAACCACGCGGTATTCGGGGTAAACAGATGACTGGCATTCAGCTGTACTAAGTCAGTGTCTTTGCGCGGGTCAAACGCCATCGAGGCCATAATACCGACCCCCATATCCAACTCAACATAGGTTTTAATGACATCCGCATCCTGTGCGCTCAGTACCACATCGGCGGTCACCCCAGCCTGTGCAAACGCCGCATCAATGCGCGAGCGCCCGGTTAAACCTGGGTAATAGGTGATCAACGGATACGCGGCCAGCACTTCGTGAGTGAGTACTGGCTCATGCACCAAGGGATGATTTTTCGGCACAACCACCGAATGATACCAATGGTAATATTCAAAGCAGACCAAATCAGGATGTTCGTTCACCCGCTCACTGGCGATACCGATATCTACTTCACCGCTA